>NZ_JASDCB010000052.1:0-32771 GCF_030408135.1 Pseudoalteromonas sp. APC 3691
CCCACCCTCAAGCACAGTATTGGTCTGACTAAGTATAGGGCGTTGCGCTATTTTGCACGCTGACCCACCAATACTGCCGAAACAGGTTACGGTTAGTTGTGTACCTCTAACTTCTTATGGCTTCCTTCAGACCCCACCGTTGGCCAGTGACGCCCTTGCCATTCAGATTATCTTCCCCTTAGTCAGGGTGATAAGGCATCTTTCAGCCTATCGGGTTTGCCAGCTTCGCTGGGCAAACAAAAAACGGGGGAGTATTCAATACTCCCCCGTTTTTATTTAGCGTACAGATTATTTAAGATCGAACCTGTCTGCGTTCATTACTTTTACCCATGCATTTACAAAGTCATGTACAAAACGTTCTTTATTATCGTCTTGTGCATAAAATTCACTTAGGGCACGTAAAATAGAGTTTGAACCAAACACTAAATCTACGCGTGTGGCAGTCCATTTAATGGTGCCTGTTTTGCGTTCAACAATATTATATATACCTGGCTCTAGTGGCTTCCAGTTGTTAGCCATGTCGGTTAGGTTTACAAAAAAGTCGGTAGATAGCGTGCCTACATTATCGGTAAATACACCATGTTTAGTGCCTGCGTAGTTTGTGCCTAGTACACGCATGCCGCCCATAAGTGCAGTCATTTCTGGTGCTGTTAAGCCCATTAATTGGCTGCGCTCTAACAATAGCTCTTCTGAGGATACGCTAAAGTCATTTTTAAGGTAGTTTCTAAATCCATCATGAACAGGCTCAAGCGGATCGAACGATTCTGCATCAGTCATTTCGTCTGTTGCGTCTCCTCGTCCTGGTGCAAATGGTACTGTTACATCAACACCGGCTTGTTTTGCCGCTTGTTCAACAGCCGCTGTACCACCTAAAACGATTAAATCGGCCATGCTTACTGGTTTAGATAAACCCGCTTGTACTTTTTCAAGGGCACTAAGCACACTTGCTAAGCGCTCTGGCTCATTACCTTGCCAATCTTTTTGTGGTGCTAGACGAATACGTGCGCCATTTGCGCCACCGCGTTTATCAGAACCACGATACGTACGCGCACTATCCCACGCTGTATTTATTAAATCACTCGCGCTTACACCGCAATCAAGTAGTTGTGCTTTTAAGCTTGTGATTTCATCGTCTGATAATGTGTAATCAACTGCAGGAATAGGATCTTGCCAAATTAGGTCTTCACTTGGTACATCTTTACCTAAGTAACATGCTTTAGGACCTAAATCGCGGTGAGTTAGCTTAAACCATGCGCGTGCAAATACATCAGAGAAGTATTCAAAGTCGTTATAAAAACGCTCAATAATTTTACGGTACGCAGGGTCCACTTTCATGGCCATATCGGCATCGGTCATCATTGGGTTTAAACGAATTGATGGGTCTTCTACGTCTACTGGTTTGTCTTCTTCTTTAATATTTACAGGCTCCCACTGATGAGCGCCAGCTGGGCTTTTAGTAAGTTCCCATTCGTAATTTAAAAGTAAGTGGCAGTATCCGTTATCCCATGTAGTTGGGTGTGTGGTCCATGCACCTTCAAGGCCAGAAGTTACAGTATGACGACCAAAGCCGCCTTCTTTGGTGCTGTTCCAACCTAAACCTTGCTCGTGTACGTCTGCTGCTTCTGGCTCTGGACCTAAGTGCTCTGCTTTACCATTACCGTGAGTTTTACCTACTGTATGGCCGCCCACTGTTAGCGCTGCGGTTTCTTCATCGTCCATCGCCATGCGAGCAAATGTTTCACGTACGTGATCTGCCGTTTTTTGTGGATCTGGTATACCATTAACACCTTCAGGGTTAACGTAAATTAGGCCCATTTGTACTGCGGCTAATGGGTTTTCCATGGTGTCTGGTTTTTCTACATTGTCGTAGCGTTCATCACTTGGTGCTAACCATTCTTTTTCTGCACCCCAGTAAATATCTTTTTCTGGATGCCAAATGTCTTCACGGCCGCCCGCAAAACCATAAATTTTAAGACCCATTGATTCGTATGCCATATTACCAGCAAGAATAAATAAATCGGCCCATGAAAGTTTGTTACCGTATTTTTTCTTAAGTGGCCATAAAAGTCTGCGTGCTTTATCTAAGCTTGCGTTATCTGGCCATGAATTTAAAGGCGAGAAACGTTGATTACCGGTACTTGCGCCACCACGACCATCAGATAAACGGTACGTACCCGCTGAGTGCCATGCCATACGAATCATTAAACCACCGTAATGGCCCCAATCGGCAGGCCACCAATCTTGGCTGTCGGTCATAAAGGTTTTTAAGTCGGCTTTTACTTCGTCTAAATCTAGAGATTTAAATTCTTCTGCGTAGTTAAAATTAGTGCCGTATGGATTTGATTTAGTATCGTGTTGATGAAGAATGTCTAAGTTGAGTGTGTTTGGCCACCAATCGGTGTTTACTTTAGAAACAACTGAATTACTACCGTGCATAACAGGGCATTTACCCGCTGTTGGCTTGCTCATTGTGAAATCCTTAAAATAGAAAAGTAAAATACTTAATCAATCAGTATTATTGCTTATGTGTTTATAACTTTTTAAAAAGTAACGGTTATTTTTATTTAATAGGCTTACTTTTTACTCAGCGTGCCTACCTAAGTGCTTACGTATCCTTAATATAGGCGTATAAATTATGCTACGCCAGCCTCAACATACTATTTAAAACGATTGCTCTAATTTATATTTTTGATTGCCCTTACGTTAATGATGTATTTAACAATAGGCTTAAAGTCGCGTTTAAAATAATAGTAAAAAAGTCAGATGGCGCGCATATAAAGCATTACGCAAAATAAAAATTTAAAAATCGGTGAATTAACCTTAATCTTTTTACTAGACCTGTGATCGAATTGAAAAATTTCGGCGTAATGGTATATGAAGGGTTTGAAAGTGGCTTTAATTTACTAAAGCGCACATTGGAATACCCCCCTTCACCATGAAATTGTAGTTAGATAGTTATAATGATAAAGGTGCATTACTTAAGCCCAATGCACCTTTACTTTATAAACCGAATACTTTGAGTATTCTTATATTTTTAACTAGTTGAATTGAATTAAGTATTTGTTCATAAAGATTCAGTTAGTATGAAGTTGTTCTCCTGTGAATCCCTACGACATATTGTTGTTTTAAGCAGTTTTTGCCAGCTCACCTTGAGCTGGTTTTTTTTGCCTATTTTTACTCAAATTACCTGAGCATGGGTAATATGCTCACGCTGTACCCTATTATTGCTAAGCTCACTAGGCTAAATAAATTTTACAACTATTGCTCCTATCTAAATTAGGTCAATTTTAATCCACAAAGAACAACACGCCCTAGTGCCATTAAGCCCTGCATGTTAAAGTTATTACAGTAATTAATTTAATTAGGCGTACCAATGCGTTATTACCTATCTGTACTTTTTGTTTATTTAACTTTGTTTTCAGGCATAGTGAGCTCTGCTGAAAAGCAACCAGCTTCACCTACAGCACAACAAGAGCAACAAGCTCTTCAACAACTCAAAGAGCCTATGTATAAGCCGCTAATGGAGCGCTACATATTAGATGAGCTAAAAGCAGTTAGGCAAGATCAGCAAAAGCTTCGTGAAGATGTAACTAAGCAGGTTACTCATGCGCAGCTTGATACTGCCGATCGCGCATTAACGTACACTACAGATACCATTAATAATGTGTTTTTTATAATTACCGCTACGGCGTCGATTTTAGTTTTAGTGGGTTGGAACTCGTTGCGCGATGTTAAAAACAAAGTAGAAGATATTGTAAATACGCGTGTGAGTGTAATTACAGACGAGTATGAAGACCGATTAAAAATTCTTGAAGAAAAACTACGCGTTCGCTCAGAAGAAATACTCAGCAACCAAGAGCGCATATCGGTGACTAACGAAGTTCATTCGTTGTGGATGCGCGCAAACCTAGAAAGTGATTTTGCGAACAAAATTGAAATTTTTGATGAAATACTCAATCGCAAACCAGAAGATGTGGAAGCCATTGCTTATAAAGCCGATGCACTACTAGAAATAAATGAAACAGCACAAGCCATTGAGCTGTGTAATCAAGCTATTGATATAGACAGCGATTACGGTTATGCCTATTGGCAACGAGCCTGTGCTTATGCATTAACACATAAGCATGCTGATGCATTAGCCGATATTAAAATGGCACTTGAATACTCTCCAAACTTACGTAATGAATTATTACATGAGAGCGCTTTTGCAAGCCTGCATGACAACGACAGCTTTAATACGATAGTGGCTGGTGAAGTTGTTTAAGCACTCAGAATTTCGCCTGTATGATTAGGCGCAACACCATAAAAAAGGGCTTTGGCCCTTTTTTATGTTTTTAAAGGTAAAGTTTGTTGTGTAATTAGAAGCTTAACTGCGCTCTACAAACTCAGCTCTAGCGTAGAGCTAAGATCAAAAGTGATTACTTCACAAAGAGGTTTAGAGACGCTGCGCTTTTAGAGAAGAGCTTAGAAGTTAAAATAATAAAAACAATCAGAAACTGTGCTTCTAACATGAGCAACAAGTCATACTCTAAACTTGGTATAAACACAGCTATTCGCGCAGGTTACAAGCTTTTAAAGCAACGCTTGTACTTTTATAATGCCGAGTCAGCATTGGTTTTGCTCTTCTCATTTGCTCCTCCTTTTCTTCTCTGCGTGCATATTGTTTTTTAGGGCTGTTATACACAAATAGGTTTAGAGATGCTGCGCTTTTAGAGTAGTTAGCTTAAGTGCTTCTCGCGCGAGCAAGCTTAGTGCCTACCTGAGAAACTTACACTCAGCAGTTTAATTTACCTGTAGACGCGCTGCTTACAGGCGTTTAAAAACGAAGTTTTTAGGATGGTTGAATTAATACCAACCCGCAATAATACTTAATCATTTTTAGGGGCTAAACGTGTCGCTACCTGCGTAAAAAAATTCTCATTTAGAACAACTAAATAGCGAATTTTTTGCCTAGCTATCAACACGTTTTTCCATCCTCAAAATAGATCACTTAATTAAGCGAATTGGTATAAGTAATTAGAAGCTGCTACCCATTTTCTTCAGGCATAAAAAAAGCCGCATAAAATGCGGCTTTGGAGGTTAGTCTCACTTCACTTTGGGCGTGTCTCCAAAACTTAGTGAATACGTTACCAAGGAACTGTTATGTATTATTTAAGCTATTGACTCTAATGCAATTTTAACCATTTCGTTAAACGTGCTTTGACGCTCATCAGCAGGTGTTGCTTCACCGGTGATTACGTGGTCACTTACTGTAAATAATGCCATTGCATTTGCGCCGTATTCAGCTGCAACGCCATATAAACCGGCAGTTTCCATATCCACTGCTAGCATGCCTAACTTGTCTAAGTCTTTATAGAACGAGTCGTCTGCTTGGTAGAAAGTGTCGGTTGTAAATACGTTACCTACTTTTGCTTCTATTCCTAGCTCTTTAGCGGCGTTTACACCGTTTAAAAGTAAGTCAAAGTTAGCAATAGCAGCAAAATCGTAGCCACGAACACGTGCACGGTTTACGTTTGAATCTGTGCTTGCACCTTGTGCAAAAATTACGTCACGGATTTTGATATCTGTGCCAATACCGCCACACGTACCAATACGTATAATATTTTTAACGCCAAAGCTTACAATTAGCTCACGTGCATAAATAGACATTGATGGAATGCCCATGCCTGAACCCATGATGCTTACTGGCTTACCTTTGTAAGTACCAGTGAAACCGTACATGTTACGAACACCTGTAACTTGTACTGCATCATCTAAAAAGTTTTCAGCAATATATTGCGCACGTAGCGGATCGCCTGGCATTAATACTGTTTCGGCGAAATCACCAACGTTTGCACTGATATGCGGAGTACTCATTAATTGTTTTCCTTTTTATTTGGCGTTGTTAGCTCATTTAAAAAGCTGTCGCCGTAATCAAGCGCAGATAAGTTAAACCACTGTGCCAGTGTTTGACCGATATCTGCAAAGCTGTTGCGTTCACCTAGTGGTGTGTTACTCATACCTGGTTTATATGCAATAACCGGTACGTATTCGCGAGTGTGCTCAGAACCTGGAAAGGTTGGGTCACAACCGTGATCTGCAGTGATCATTAATATATCATCTGCGTTTAACTGTTTTAGTATAGTTGGTAAATAGTCATCAAATTCTTTTAATGCTTTTGCATAACCTACTGGGTTACGGCGATGACCAAATTTTTCATCAAAATCAACTAGGTTAGTAAAGATTAAGCTATGTTCTGGTGCGCTTTTCATTACTTCGCTGGTTTTTTCTAGCAAGTTCATAAGCCCAGGTGCTTTATGCTTTTGGGTTATGCCCTGGTGCGCGTAAATATCTGAAATTTTACCAATACTAATTACTTCGCCGCCGGCTTTTGCTAACACATCTAGCAATGTTGGTGCTGGCGGAAGCACTGAATAGTCGCGACGATTACCCGTTCGAGCAAAGTCTTGGCTATTTGAACCCAAAAATGGCCGCGCAATCACTCGTCCTATATTCATTTCATCAAGTAGCGCCCGTGCGATTTCGCAAACTTGATAAAGCTTCTCTAGGCCGAATGACTCTTCATGCGCGGCTATTTGAAACACGCTATCAGCTGAGGTGTAACAGATTGGTTTACCTGTTTTTACGTGCTCTTCACCTAGCTGTTCTAAAATGGTTGTTCCCGATGCATGGCAGTTGCCTAAAATGCCAGGAATACCAGTACGAGCTATAAACTCGTCTATAAATTCTTGTGGGAAACTTGGCTGTGTTTTTGGGAAATATCCCCAATCAAATAACACAGGTACTCCTGCCATTTCCCAATGACCTGATGGCGTGTCTTTTCCGCTAGATAATTCTTTAGCGTAACCCCATGCTCCTTGAGAAGCTTGGCGGTCTGAAATTAAACACGGTTCTCCACCGGCAGCTTCACATGCATCCACTAACCCAAGTTTTGATAGGTTAGGAAGCGATAATGCAGCGCCTGTTTCGTCGTAATATGCTTTTAGTAAGTGAGCGAATGTATTAGCCCCAAGATCGCCGAATTTATCTGCATCTGGTGCTGCACCGATTCCTAGGCTATCTGCCATTAAGATAATTGCTCTTGCCATTTTGACCTCACTTTGATTCTAGGTGGTTACTCTATCCGCTGATCGATTTTTCCGTACAGGACAAAAGTCCTGTTTCATAAAACCTAAACATTATAAATTTGCATTCTTAAGCGAAGCAAAAGAGATTAATCGTGTCTTTTTTGCTATTGTGATCTACCAACAATATATCCTTCTGTGTGGGTGAGAACTTTAGTGACACGAACTACTATTATAGCTATTGCAGGCGCGTCTGCGTCGGGCAAATCTCTTTTTAGCCAAACTATATACAATGAATTGGTTAATGAGCTTGAACCAGGCGCTATCGCCATTATTGAAGAAGATGCTTACTACAAGGATCAGTCGCATTTACCGATGGCGCATCGTACGCAAACGAATTACGACCATCCTGATGCATTTGAACATGCGTTAATGCTTGAGCATTTAACACAGCTTCGTAGTGGAAATTCAGTTGAAGTACCAACGTATGATTATGCACAGCATACACGTAGCGAGAAAACTCGCCGAGTGCCTGCTGCTAAAATACTCATTGTTGAAGGTATTTTATTATTGAGTGACAAAGCGCTTAATAAAGAATTTGATATTAAGGTGTTTATAGATACGCCTTTAGATATTTGCTTAATGCGTCGTATGCAACGTGATATGGAGCAACGAGGCAGAACATTACAATCTGTTGTTGAGCAGTATCAAGCAACTGTTAGACCGATGTTTTATCAATTTATTGAGCCTTCTAAGCATAACGCAGATTTAGTTGTGACTCGAGGCGGCATGAACCGCGTTGCGATTGATATAATAAAAAGTAAGATAAAATATTTACTACAAGAATAACAACGGGAAACATTTGTATGACAACATTTATGAGCTTAGTAGGCATGTGTGTGCTACTAAGCATTGCCTTTGCGGCATCAACTAATCGCAAGGCAATTAATCTAAGAACCGTTGGTATAGCATTTGCGATGCAAGTGGTTATTGGCGGTTTTGTCCTGTTTTTTGAAGCAGGAAAAAATGTGTTAACGAGCATGTCAGCAGCCGTATCGTCGGTTATTGGTTATGCAAACGACGGTATTGGTTTTTTGTTTGGCCCACTTGCCTCACAAGACACATTAGGTTTTATTTTTGCGATTCAAGTTTTGCCCGTTATCGTGTTTTTCTCAGCACTTGTTGCTGTGTTGTATCACCTTGGCATTATGGATTGGATAATTAGGATTTTAGGTGGCGGTTTACAAAAGTTATTGAAAACCTCTCGCACAGAATCGCTTTCAGCGACGGCAAATATTTTTGTTGGCCAAACTGAAGCACCGCTGATAGTTAAGCCATTTATAGCAACAATGACTAAATCGGAATTGTTCGCAGTAATGGTAGGTGGCTTAGCCACTGTGGCAGGCTCTGTAATGGCCGGTTACGTTATTATTGGCGTAGATCTTAAGTATTTAATAGCAGCGAGCTTTATGGCTGCTCCAGGTGGTTTTTTAATGGCCAAGATGATTGTGCCAGAAACTGAAACGCCTAAAGATAACTTAGCTGATTTAGATTTAGATGACGAAGATAAGCCTGTAAATGTAATTGATGCAGCTGCATCAGGTGCAGCAAACGGTATGCATTTAGCACTTAATGTAGGTGCAATGTTACTTGCTTTTGTAGCGCTAATTGCATTACTAAACGGTTTATTAGGTGGTATTGGCGGGTGGTTTGATTACCCAACATTAACGCTTCAAGAAATATTAGGCTATTTATTTGCTCCTGTTGCATGGTTACTCGGTGTACCGTGGGATGAAGCAATTATAGCCGGCAGCTTTATTGGTCAAAAGATAGTAGTAAACGAGTTTGTTGCTTACTTAGACTTTATAAATTATCGCGATACGTTAAGCGCGCACACACAAGCAATTGTTACTTTTGCTCTATGTGGCTTTGCTAACTTATCATCGATAGCCATTTTACTAGGTGGGTTAGGCGGTATGGCGCCTAGTCGGCGGAAGGATATCGCACGCTTAGGGCTCAGAGCAGTGTTAGCAGGATCTATGGCTAACCTTATGAGCGCAGCAATTGCTGGGTTTTTCCTCTCGCTAGCTTAGAAACTTATTGAGATGAACACCGGTGTTGCAAAACAAGAGGATAGCGCTTTAAGGGGTTAAAGCTCTATCTGACTTGAACGATACTTCACCAAGGGCCGCAAGGCCCTTTTATCGTTTTAGGCCTTAATTTTTAGCCTCAACTACTTCTAACCTCGAACCACTTATCTATCTAGCCCCCTTTATAGTTATACATAACTCAAATAAACCAATATCTTAGTAACAAGTTCACATAAATAATTTTTGTGTTTTTCATATTTTCAGCCACACTTATTATTACTTAAGCTAACCGAATGACGATTCGCTATTGTGAAATATATTCTTTATTCTCTTTTTTTAATTTGCTCTGTGTATGTTCAAGCAAAGGAAGCCCTGCTTGTTGTTACAGAGTTAGCACCACCAAACCAAGTATTGATTAATGGCGAGGTAGCAGGTGAAGGTACTCAGTTTATTAGAGATATTTTTGCTGAGGCTGATCTCACACCTAACATTCAAATGTATCCTTGGGCACGTGCTTATAAAATTGCAGATGAGTTAAAAAACACCTTTATATACAGCCTTGCACGCACTGTAGAGCGAGAAAATAAATTTTATTGGATTGGACCAGTTGGACGATTTGAGCTGGGCTTTATCGGCCTATCAGAGCGAAATGATCTTATTATAAATAATACTGAACAAGCAAAAGTGTATAAAATTGCGATGCAACGCAATGACTTTTCAACACAAACCCTCACTAAACTTGGATTTGAAGTTGTTTTAACCTCTGATATTCAAAAATCATACTCTTTACTATTAGCTAAAAAAGTAGATTTAATTGTAGACGATCCATTATATATGCAGCAGATGAGCGACTACCTAAAGCTCAAACCAGCACACTTAAGGTTTATCTATAAAATAGATGAGCTAACAATTGATGCTTATTTAGCTGCGAATAAAAAAACAGATATGCATTTAATAGAAGCACTGCAAGCTGCATTTTTAAAAATAAAGCAAAATAAAGGGCTGCCTTACGAAAGATAAATCATTGAAGATAAGTATGCTTATAGGCGGCAAAATCATCTTTCATTTTTAACTTTTTATATTCTTTGTTAAATCGCTTTATGACACGTACAACTACTGACTTATTAAATGCGATGCAATTGCTAGCAAGCGCACTAAGATATAATTTTTACAGCCTTTCAGAACCTTCCCCACTTTATAGTCAAAGGTTCCAGCTGATGCATTATTGTCATTATGAGCCCAAAATTAGATCTATTTTTCTTTTTAAAAACAAATCTATATATTGTTTTCGCCTCCAAATATTAGTAAGTTTTCGCCCGCTTTAAAACCAATTTTATATACGCCTAGAGCTGAATTGTTTTTTCGGCGTAAAATTTAGACCGCATACTTAATGGAATTGTTATAACTTACTTATCAGCTTTGAGCTTATAAAAAAAAGTTTGACTCGCGCCTAGCGGCCCAGCCCAATAAAATTGGTGGGTCACGTTCGATGTTTTTAATTATTGAAACAATGCCAAAGTAAGGGGCTTTTAAACTAAGTTATAAGCACGCTTCCAAGGAAGCAATTTAAACTCGCAGGTTATATCAATAGCTGTGAAAATATCTTTTACAATATCGAGAGTACTACTAACAAGCTGGTCTTTGTCGTTTTGAATTTGTTGTTTTGAAATTATAAGGGAGAAATGTTCGGTATAAATTACAAGCTTAAACTCACTTGCATTAGCACAATGGCTTAGAAGAATAGAAAAACGAATATTAGGAGGGGCTAAATAATAGCAATATCATTTAGTTAATTTACAGTGGTAATGGGCGTTGCTTGGTTTGAGTCAAATTTCAGACACAAAAAAAGCGCCTTAAGCGCTTTTTTTCATTTTACTTAAAAAGTAAAATTATACAGCTGTGATGTTATCAGCTTGTGGACCTTTTTGACCTTGTGAAAGAGTAAACTCTACACGTTGGCCTTCAGCTAAAGTTTTGAAACCTTCGCTTTTGATTGCTGAGAAATGTGCGAAAACGTCTGGGCCATTTTCTTGCTCGATGAAACCAAAACCTTTAGACTCGTTAAACCACTTAACTGTACCTGATACGATGTTAGACATTGTAATATCCTGAAATAAAAATAAAAATATGCTCATAAGAGCGGGTGTAGCAAAAAATGAGATGGTACTTTAAAAACTTCAGGACGGTACTACAAGTATTACTTATATCGAAATGGAGATTTATAGCTTACATGCTTTCTTTCTAGCTGCGGCCCACTATATAGAGTTTAAATAATATGTCAAGTACCTATCTATAATCAGAATAATAAACAACCAAAACTACTTTTAGTTGTTATTAAAATTCAAATTCTAATGCGAGCCTAAAACTATGGTTTTTTTCTGATTGGCTTATCTCAGTGATGAAACCCGCTTCCCATTTTAATTGCTTTTGCCCATCAAAGCGCTGTAAACCTATAAAACCAGGTCCTATACCAACAAAGTCTTCACCTACGTAAACCTCTATAGAAGGCTGAAAAGCAGAACGATAGCGATAGCGATATTGTGCTCTAAACTCGCTTTCCCATTCATTTTTAATGTCTTGCCCCCACTCATAAACCAAAAAAGCGTTTAGTGTAAGGCTCGTTTTTCCAAATTCTTTTTCGATCACAAAACCCGAAGTTGCCTCATACACATCTTCATTATGTTTTTTTTCAAGCTCAAATAATGCCCCCCAATCAACCCATAATTTACCTTGCTCAATTAATTGCCAACGTAGCTCAAGCTCATAAGCTTCTAATCCAAAGTCGCCGTTGTCGTCTCGCTCACCAACTAAATAGCCTTCGAGTGCCATTGTATCGTTAATAGCACCACCGCCACCCAAACGCTGCGCTAGTATGTTGCCACTATCTGTTTGGTGCGACACTAATCGCCACTCAAACTCACGCTCAAAAGGCAAAACATAGGGATGGTATACCTTATCAACAACAATACCATCGGCCTTTGCTTGGATTGAGAATACCAACAAACAAAGAGCGGTAAAACTAAGCGCTAAATATAGGTTAAGTGCTTTCATACACGTTCCTTAGTTATTGAAGCTGAAATAACGTAACAAAGTAATAAAAATAGTACGCTGCTTGTACTATATATAAGTACACTCATTAAATCAGGAGTGGCCTCGTAACCAACCAGAGCACGCAGTACGCGGCCTAGCTCAGAGTTTTCGCTTAACAAATTACGTAAATCCCACACTGTTGAGGTGTTTGTAATTAAATCTATTTGACTTGCCAAATCCAGTGCAACTAATAACTTAGCCGCGCTGTTAAAAGCAAGCAAAGTAAAAAGCGGATACATACCAAAGCGGTACTTAATTGCATTCATTAAAAAGTACAGCAATACGCTAAAACTTAAACAAATTCCAACACCTAATAAAGTGCCAATAAATAAGCTTTGCCCTGCATCATTACTTTGCCAAAAGCTGGTGAGGTAAATAATATAGTGGCTTAAATACAATGTTATTGTGCTTATAACAGCAATATAAAAAGCCGCTGATTGTTGCTTTATTGCAAATACTAATACGGCTATAAATATAGTAATACATAGCCCTATTTGTGAGTACTCTAGCCCTTGGTGTTCAAACCACTGGCTCACCCATGATGCACTTTGCATGTACATAAACGACATGAGCGCGCCAATTAGTAAAGCAGATCCTATTTTTAAAGCGCTTTGTTTTTTAACCACTTGTAGTAGCACTAATAAAATAGCCACAGGTAGCAATTGATTAAGACTCATGACTAAACTAGTTATTAGCATGCTGCGCCCCTTCATCGCTAACTATAACAACGCCCCTTGCTGTATTGGGCGAAAACTCACCAAAAAATTCGTAATACCCTTTACTAAGCGGCCCTATATAAATAATGCTTTTACGGTTTGGGTAGAGTACTTTTTCTCTGTTTAGATCAAAGCTATCAAACTCTTCTGGTGTGCTATCTTGGTTTTCTATCAATAGTTTTACTTTTTTATTCGCGGGAATGGTAATTTGCGAGGGATAAAACAAATGATCTTTTAAAATAATAAGGTACTCTTTACTCGCCGCGTTAAACGACAAAAATAGCAAACAACAAAGGCACCAATTAAATAAACGTTTAGTCACTTTTTACTCCTGTAAAAGTAACCTTAACGGTTAGTCCGCCTAAAGGGCTATTCGCTAAATGAATACTTGCGCCATAAATAGCAATTATATGTTGAACAATCGCCATACCTAAACCGGCACCTTGCTCGCCTGATGGATGCTGATCGCCACCTACGCGATAAAAGCGATTGAATATTCGCTCTTTTTGCTCATCAGTCATACCCGCACCAGAATCATCAATTTGCCAACTAAAGCCGTTATTACTTGATACTAATTTAATTATAATTTGACCATTATTAGGTGTGTACTTTATGGCGTTGCTAAGTAAATTAGCGATGAGTGTGGTTAATGTAAACTCATCACCATTAATAATAAAATCATCGCCTTCAAGACTAATTGTTTGGTTTTTTTCATCTATTTTGTCATATTGCTCCGATACGACTTGCTGAGTAATCGTTAGCAATGACTGTTCACTAAACTGCTTTTGCCATTGTTCAGGCTGAGTGCGTCCTAAAATTAGCATTTGCTCAACAATATTACTTAAGCGATTAATGCCCTGCGACATAGCTTGTAATTCTTGATGGTCTTGCAGATTACTTTGTTTATTAGCCAAATTATGTACATTAATTTTTAAACTACTAAGCGGGGTACGTAATTCGTGAGCTGCATCTGAGGCAAAAAAGCGCTCCCGTAAGTAGGCAGTTTCTACGCGTTTAAATAAGTCGTTTAAACGATTAATAACCGGTTTAATTTCCTCGTCGGTTACTTGCCAGTTAATTGGCGTAAAGTCGTTCGCTTGGCGAGACGCCAACTGCTTAGATAATCGAGTAAGAGGGGCTAATGCGTATTTAACAAAAAAGCTAATAAAAATAGCAAGCAGAGGGACTGCCCATAGCATAGGTAACATTGCAGATAAAATAACGGCTTCAGCTAATTCAAAACGCTTTGCCATAGGTTCAGCAACGATGACTTTACGGGTGTTTTTACTCATCACAAATACCCGCATACGCTGCCCTGCTAGATTGGCCGTTTGAAAGCCCTCGCTAAAACTAATTTGGTTATTCGTTAAACTCGATGAGCCACTAAGTAAATTATTATTTTGCCAAATTTGATACAACAACTGAGCGCTATTATTATTTACTTGTACTGCATCTGTGCTTAGTGCCAATGGTTGCTCAATTAAAACGCCAGCCACTATTTTAAGTTCATCATCAAGCAAACTTTCGCCGTGGTGCATACTTTTTTGATAGCCTTTTACTAATGCTAAAAAGCAAGTTAGCACCATCATTGAAAGTAAAATTAAGGTCAGACGTTTACGAATTGACATTTTCAACCTCGAAAAACAAATACACTCTAACGCTTACCAACCACGTAGCCAATGCCACGTAAGGTTTTAATAAAATCACTAGGGAATTTTTTACGAAGATGATGAATATGCACCTCTATGGCATTAGAGCCGACTTCTTCACCCCATTGGTAAAGTTTGTTTTCGAGTTGTTGTTTTGACTGTACCCTTCCCTGATTTTCCATTAGCGCTTTTAAAAGCATGTATTCTTTTCGCGGTAGTGTAAGTGACTGCCCACTTAGTTTAACTGTATGAGCAGAAGTATCCATTACTACATCACCACAGCGTAATAAGCTTGATTGTGTTTGGTTAATACGCCGACTTGCTACACGTAAACGGGCAAATAGCTCAGCGGGGTCAAACGGCTTTGCAAGGTAATCATCTGCCCCCATATCGAGCCCTTGGACTTTGTCGTCAATACTGCCGCGAGCAGTTAAAATAACCACCGGTATTACTTTTTTTTGTGCTTTAATATACTTTAAAACTTGCGAACCGTCGCCATCAGGCAATCCTAAATCGAGAATAACAAGCTCAATCTCACCACTAGAAAGGCACTCTAAGGCGTGCTTTACTGTGCCACTGTGCTCTACGCTGTAGCCCTCTTGGCGCAAAGAGCGAATAAGCCCTTGCGCCACTAAATGATCGTCCTCAACGAGTAATAAATGCATTATGTGTTTATCTTTTTAATTTTTTATCTACTTTTGCCAATAGCTGACTTATTGCTTGTTGACGATATTTATCTGCTTTTGCCCGAGTATCACGAATCCCAGCAGCTTGTGCTACAAGTAGTCGTGCTTTAGCTTGTTTATAATCGCCTTCGTCATACAAATATTCACCGTATAAGTAATTAGTATCAATGCCTTCGAGATTAAAAGCGAGCGCTTGTTTAAATAATTTTTCAGCTTTGTCGTCATCACCAAAACCAATTGGCCAGCCAGGTACTTTGCTATAAAGCGTTGCAAGGCTTGCGTAAGCTGATCCATTTAATGCAGTGCCATCAATCGAGAGTGCATTTTCGAGTGACGCTTTTGCTTCTTTTGCTAAACCAAGTGCGCCCAAGCCCCCTTTTGCGCCAGCAAAACTAGCTAACACAATGCCATTCCAAATATGTGTTTGCGCTGAGCTTGGATAGTTTTTAACAAATAATGCGCTTTGCTCACTTAGTTGCGTAAACGCGTCTATTTGCGCATCGTCTTCAAGTTCGTAATTAGCAATTGCCCACTTTTGTTGAATATCGGTTAAGTCTTGCGCTTCATCTGCGTGTACTGCAGTTGCAAATACAGAGGTTAGTATTAAATAAAATGTGAGTGTAAATTTATACATAATTTTGCCCTTGTGTGTTTGTTAACTTAAAAAACGTTTAATTTTAGGAAGTTGCTTTGCAATAGCGTTATCAACAACGCTTGGGAATACGCCATTTATGCGTGCAAATAATTTTTCAGGGAAACCAATAAAGCGCCTTGTTTGGTTTGAACTTATAAGAGCTAATAACTCTTGAGCAACTAATTCTGGCGAGTCCATTTTATTGCCGAGCTCTTTATTCATTGCCCGCGCTTTACTGCTATTAATAGATGTATCTGTTGCTCTTGGTGCTAAATAGGTCACTTTAATGCCTGAGCCGTTAAGCTCACGAGAGAGCGCTTCTGTAAAGCCACGTAAACCGAATTTACTGGCGCAATAAAGCGTTTGAAACGGGTAGCCAATACTGCCAAACGATGATCCCACGTTAACAATAGTGCCTTTGGTATACGCTAACTGCCCTAAAAATAGCTGGCATAATTTAATAGGCACCGACAAATTAGTAATGAGCATATTATCTATTTGCTCATTACTTGTGTGCTCAAGGCTTTGCATTGTATTTATACCTGCGTTATTAATAAGTAATTTAACGCCGCCGAGTTGCTTGGCTTTTATTGCTAGGTTAATACGTATTGTATCGTCGGTTAAATCGCCCGTAAATATTTCACTGTCTGGGCATGCACGGCTCAGTTTTTCAAGGGCTTGGGTATTTCGCCCTACAAGCAGTAACTTCCACCCTTTTGCATATAGGGCTTTAGCAATCGCTTGCCCTATTCCGCCTGTTGCACCAGTGAGCACACACAAAGAACTACTCATACCAATTTGCCTTGTACACTTGCTTTAAAAAATGGTTCGTCATCGAGTCCACGAAATATATCGCCGTATAAACGATAAAAGCGCTTTGCACCATGAATTATGGCTTGTTGATCCGCCTCATTTGTTATTTGGTTCATTAGGTTTTCAAAAAACTTTACATGCTCTATATCAAGCGCGCCGTGAGAGGTTAAATAACTAAATGCTTTTTTAGGTAAGCCCACAGCATTTGCAATGTTTGAAGCCGCGCCATCAGCAAGCGCTATAGAAGTGCCTTCAAGCACATGCACCATGCCAAAAAAGCTCAACGGATTTTTACGTGCAATGGAGTCGTACGCATACGACACCATCATTTCGGTAGCAAATTGCGGCTGACTACACCTTACTGTTTCTTTGTCAAAACCACATGCTGCAATGTCATTAAGTACCCACTCTTGATGACCAATCTCTTCTTCAATATATTCTGCGACGGCTTCGCGCAGCCATTCTTGATCGTCGGTTAATCGCGCACCAACCGACATCATTAATGGCACGGTGTGCTTAACATGGTGATACGCTTGCGCTAAAAACGAGGCGTATTCTTCAAGTGATGCTTCGCCTTTAAAAACACGCTGAATAATAGGCGCTGCAAGCAGATAGTTTTGCTCTTGTTTAGTTTGCTCTTTAAGGGTGTTAAAAAAATCACTCATTAATTACTTCTCCAAGTCGGTAAAATTGCTCAAACACAGCATGGTACTGCTTACTTATGGCATCTCGTTTTGGGCGATTATTTGTTGTTAATAATCCTTGTTGCACACTTAATGGGGCAGCTAAACGATGCCACTTTTGAATTCGAGCATAGTCGGGTAGTTGTTTATTAATCTCGCTAATGTACTGCGCTAACACTGGGTTACTTAGCTTTGTATCGGCGTAAATAATGGCACTGAGAAAAGGTCGCCCCTCACCAAACACAACGGCTTGTAAAATACCGCTTTGACTGAGTAATAGTGATTCAGGCCACTCGGCACTGATGTTACGACCCATGCTGGTAATAATTAGGTTTTTTAATCGGCCTTTAATAAATAAAGTATTTTGATGCTGCTCGACCAAGTCGCCGGTTGCATACCACTGGTTTTTATTGTGAGGTTGATGGTTTAAGTAACCTAAAAACAAATCGCCTTTTATAAAAAGCTGGTCATTTTCAATTTTGGTTTGAATATGAGGTAACACAGAGCCTGCACTGTGAAGGTTATCGTTTGTGGACGTATTTAAACTAACGACAGATGCCGCCTCAGAAAGTCCATAACCTTGGTATACTGGTAAATTTAAGCTACGCGCTTTGGTTAATAGCATTTCGCTGACAAGCGCACCACCTACGGCAATAAACTGTAACGAACTAGGCGGTTGCCACCCTTGTTCAGCAAAAGCAACTAAGCATGCTAATAGTTCAGGCACTAAAATAAGCGTATTTGGCTTAACTTTATCAATCGCAGCAATAAGCTGTGCGGGCTGTTTTAATGCAGTACCAACAAAGCCTAATTCATTTAACGGCATTAAATGCACTGTACCGCCACTTTTTAAAGGGGCATAAACACCGGCTATATTTTCAAGCAATACAGCAAGTGGTAATAAACACAAATGAACAGGCTTTTTAATATTAATTTTATCGCACAAAGATTGAGCTACCTGCATTTGGCTCTTTGCAGATAAACACACGCCCTTTGGTTGCCCGGTTGATCCTGATGTAAATGTTACTTTTTGAGTTTCTGGAAAATAACTGCCGGGGTTAGCTACAACGATTTCGTAAATATATAATGTGTAACACTCAAATAAAGTAATTGATGCAGCCGGCTCCCCAAGTAAAGGGTTTGCCGTGTCGCTCATAAATACATTAGCGCCACATTGAGCTAGTACATATTGAGTTTGTTGTTCACTAAAAAAGTGAGCAATTGGCACAGCCACTTTATTAGAAACCGCAGTAGCGGCATCAATAACAAGCCAAGCTGGCGTATTATCGAGCTTATAAGCGACACATTTGCCGTTAAAGCTTTGTAGAATTTTTACTACTTTTTGTATTTGCTGGTTAAACTCATCACTGTTAATTTCAAGTGTTTGCTCTTTATTATGCGCAATAATTAATGGCGATACTGAATGTGTATTATAGTAATTCATACATTCACCAATGCATTTACCAAAGAATTGATATTTGAGTGGTTTTGCTGCATCAAACTATAAAGCATTGGGGTATTTAGTACTTGTTGGTGAGCTTGCTCTAGGCTCACAATGCATACTGTTGGTTGGTTGGCGTAATAGCTGCCCCACTTTAATGGGTTCTCAACTACAAAACTGCTAGCAAGTGCAATTTCAGTACACATAACACCAAGTAAGCGCAATAAAGCACGCACTTTACTGGTTGCACAAAACACTAAATGTTTTGCGCCCACACTTTGCAGAGCTTCGTTAACAATAATAAAATGTGCAAGTGTTGCCCTTCGATTTGTAGAGCAAAGATTACCAAGTTCAAAAATTTTATTACGAGAAATACTCTCATCTAAAAAATCTTCAACGGGTGATGCTAAATATTGCTCGATAAACAATGGCGAAGTTGCTTGCCTTAGCCCTAAGGTGCATTTTCCTTGCTCGGTAACGTATTGGCAAAGTAGTGGCATAAACGAAGTAAGCTTAGCGTTATACGCAACTAAAAAACCTTCTTTTACTGTATTTTCGAGATTTTTTCGATGCACATCATCAATACGAGCACTAATAAACTGACTGTTATTTTGTGTTAAACCTAATGATGTAGAACTGTGGGCTAATTGCATAAGCTCGCTCATTTAAACCTGTTTATATTTCAGGGTTTAAATTTAACGAGTGAAACTTAAAGAAAACTTAAGAAAAAATTAATTTAAATAAAAAAGCGTCTTAAGTGTTAAATCGCGAGGGCGTGTTAAATAGATCAACACGCCCTAACTAACAAATCGTTATAACAAAACTTCTTTTTTTAATTAAACTTAGGTCAACAGGCTCTAGCAGCTTTGTATGCATCACGTTAGTATAGTGTTCTACTTAAGTTACATAATGATGATTACATGAGCATAAAAACAAACGCGTTAATTTACTTTTTAGCCTTTTGCAGCGGCTTTTGCATAATGGGCATTGAGCTTTTAGGTGGGAGAATTCTTGCCCCCTTTTTTGGCAGTAGCGTGCATATTTGGGGCAGTATAATTACTGTGTTTATGCTTAGTTTATCTTTTGGTTATTTACTTGGCGGTAAACTCAGCACTAAAAATGCATCTCTTACCAAGTATGGTTTAATATTTTTAATTGCCAGCATTATGGTCGTCCCTATTACATTACTTTCGCAGCCTATAATGGAATTTATATTTACCCATATTGAAGATAGCCGCTACGGCTCACTCTTAGCGTCAACTGCTTTATTTTTTATACCTACCGTTATTTTAGGAATGATCTCGCCTTACTCTGTCCGCTTACTGGTAACAGATAGCGATAAAAGCGGTCAAGTGGCAGGTCGTTTATACTTTGTAAGTACGCTTGGCAGCGCTCTGGGTACTATCATTACCTCGTTTTACTTCGTGCTCGCGTTTGATGTAAATACAATTATTAGCGCCTTTGCTTTAACACTTGGATCACTGGGTTTAGTCGCGATTGTTATTAATACCTTGGCTAACAATAAGGGGCTTGCTCATGCTTAAATATTTGCTACTGCCGTTAATTGTATTTTCAGGTTTTGCGTTTAGTAACGTTATTCATGAAGAACGCTCGCTTTATCGCAATATTATTGTTGAAGAAACGAGCGACTTACGTTGCCTTAAATTTAATACTAAAAGTAGCCAAACAAGCCAAAGTTGCATGTATAAAAGCAATCCCGACAAACTTGTATTTAATTACACAAAATTGACTTTTGCTAGTTTATTAGTAGCCGACAACCCTAAAAATGTACTTATTATAGGGTTAGGTGGCGGTACGCTTTCTAACGTTATTCATGAGCTATACCCCACTGCAAAAATTCATAATGTTGAAATAGATCCTGCAGTAACTAAAGTTGCACGCGATTACTTTAACTTTATAGAAAACGACTTAGTGACATCAAGCGTGCAAGATGGCCGCATTTTTATAAAGCGCGCCGCAATTAAAAAACAAAAGTACGATTGGATTATTTTAGATGCATTTAACGGCGACTACATTCCGGAGCACTTACTTACTAAAGAGTTTTTTGAAGAAGTACAAAGCGTATTAGCCGATGGCGGTGTTATTGCCGCAAATACGTTTTCAAGTAGTAAACTTTATGAGCATGAGTCGGCAACTTACCACGCTGTATTTGGCGACTTTATAAATGTAAGCCGCGAAAATCGTAGTAACCGTATTATTTTAGCGGGACTTAAATCAATACCGAGCGAAGCGCAAATTAACACGCGTGTTAATGCTCTCGCCCCTAAATTAGTCAAATACGGCATAGACATAAAAGCGATTAGCCAATTTATGCACTTTACAAAAGACGGCCAAGATTGGCCTGTCGATACAAAAGTACTTACCGATCAATACTCCCCCGCTAATTTACTTAACTTTTAAAACCTCCCTAAACCTCACCATTTTTAAAGGTGAGGTTTAGCAAATATTTTGCCACTTCCCTCTCCTACATATATTTACTTAGCTTGCTAAGTAATGATAAAATAGTTAGCTTGCTAACTATGTTGGAATGCCTATGCCTACACACAAACCTTTTCACGAAACGCTCGATTTAACAGTTATCGGTAATATGGGCCGAGTTCATCGCTTATGTCGCGAAGCGGTAACCATTGCTGTTGAGCCTTTAGGGCTTACTCAGTCGCGCTGGACTGCACTAATGCATATAAATATGCGTGGTGAGGGACTAACACAACTTGAACTTGCTAATAGCTTAGGAATAGAAATGCCTTCACTGACTCGTACGCTTAAGCAATTAGAGGAGCAATCGTTAATCGTTCGCCGTGTAGACAAACATGATAAGCGCAGTAAAAGACTCTATTTTACTGAGCAAAGTGATGCCATTTTACATTCATTGCAAGAGACCATTTCCGATATAAAAAATCAGTTATACAGCGGTTTATCTGTTGAGCAGCTCGATGCGATTGCATTTGGTTTGATCAAAATAGAGCAAAACGCCCTTAAATGTATTCAAGTTAATAAGTAAGGCTAAAAATGACACCGGATCAAAAGTTTGCACGCTATGTAAGGTTCTCTCTCATAGGGTTTATCTTAGTATTTATTTACTATTTAGTGGCCGATATGGTTTTGCCTGTGACACCACAGGCACGTGTATACCACCCTGTTGTGCAAATATCACCGCAAATTAGTGGCCGAGTCACTAGTGTGCAAGTTAATAATAACCAATCAGTTAAAGCGGGCGATATATTATTTAGTATCGATGAAGGCCCATATAATTTAGCCAAAGAGCAAGCTCAACTCGCGCTTGATGATGCCAAATTACAAAACAAGCGTCTTGATACCAATGTTAAAGCCCTTGAGGCACAAATAAGTGCTGCAAATGCTAAACAGCATGAGCAAAAACTATTAAAAAGCAGAGGCGAAAAACTCTATACTCAAAAATCTATATCTGAGCAAGAACTTGAAAGCATTCGTGCTAATTTTGAAGCCAGTAAAGCAAATGTTGCAGCCCTTGAAGCACAGTTAGCTGAAGCGGTTTTAGCTAGAGGTGACTCAGGTAATAAAAACTTAGCCATGCGCCACGCAGCTAATCAGTTAGCGCAGGCTGAACTAAATTTATCCTACACGCAAGTGCGCGCACTAAGTGACGGCGTAGTTGCTAACTTACAACTATTAGACGGCGCGTACGCAGTTGCAGGTAGCCCGTTATTAGCTATTGTCGCTAAAAAAGCCGATTTAGTTGCCGACTTCAGAGAAAAGTCACTCTCAAATATGAAGCAAGGCACTCAAGCGCGCGTAGTATTTGATAGCCGCCCAGGTGAAGTTTACGACGCAATACTTGAAACGTTTGAAGCAGGTGTTAGCAACGGCCAACTTAGTGCAAATGGTTTACTAAGTACAACAGAAACCAGCAATCGTTGGGTACGCGATGCACAGCGTCAACGCATTCATTTAAAGCTCGTAAATCATCAAGACTTAATAGCAAACATGCCAAGCGGGTCACGTGCAACAGTACAATTATTACCCGAATCGACAATTGGGCAATGGTTTGGATCTGCACAAATTAGGTTTATTAGCTGGTTACACTACATCTATTAATGGAGACTTTATGACTCAAATTGTTAGCCAAGGGCCACAATTAGACTCTAATGGCCTTCGCCAAGCACTACGCATTGCAGGTGGATGTACCCTTGGATTTACTATTAGTAAATTAATGAACTGGCCTAATGGTATATTTTTTACCGTTTATCCTATGTTGTTACTTGGCATGGTGCCTACTTTAAGCCGTGGGCTTATAAATCAATTTATAGCATCTGCTGCATTTAGCGCGCTTATAGTGCTGATAATGCAGGGATTGTTTTCTCACTTGCCAGTCGTTATGGCATTGTTAGTGTTTGGTGTTTTCTGCTTTTTATTTCACCAAATGAGTAGCGGTAGTGCCTTTTTATTTGGCGCTTTAGGCGTTGTTAGCCTTTCTATTCAGCTACATTTTTCCAGCTATGTTGGTCAGGGAAGTAGTATTTACCCGCTAATTTTAACTAATGGGTTGGCTATTCTTTTAACCGTCGTTATCGCTGCATTAATGCATGGCCTATTTCCTGATGTAACCGCAAGGCCCACACGAGTAATGCCAGCTAAAGCAAAAGAGAGTATTCGCCATGAGGTATTGTTATGCTCAAGCGTGGCTACGCTCTCTTTTGTGGTTTTTCAGGTTCTTGATTTGCAAGACTCAATATCTGCGCAAGCAGCTTCTGTACTCATTTTATTTTCATTGTGCTGGAAAGCCGCCGGTATGGCTGGTTGGCAACGGGCAATAGGAACACTTATAGGATGCAATGCAGCGCTACTATCGCAGCTGTTTTTGTATAGTCACTCTGACTTTTTACTTTTTCCGATAGCTATTTTATGGATACTTTCGTTTATTTTTGCGCGTTTTCATATTTTAGGCGGAGGAATACCGGGTATTGGTTTTGGTGTGCTGACTACCTTTGGTATTTTATTTGGGAACTCACTCGGGCCAGGACAAGACTTAATTTATAGTGCAATGTATCGGTTTAGTTCAGTATCGGTGGCTATAATATTAAGTCTGTGCGCCGTATATGTTATGCATCATATACTTAATCGGTTTAGTGTAACTCGCCATCATACTTTTGATTAGATAAACCCTGTTTTGTAAAACTAAAGGCTGCAATTGCAGCCTTTTTTATAAGCTTAGTTAAGCTATTTTAATGATATAAATAAACTATAATTTTGTTTTAAATACTCACCAATGGCTCTTTGTACACAATAAAGCTTTTAGTCTTTCCTGGTGATCATAATCGTTAACACACCCGCTATAATCCCCCAAAAAGCAGACCCCACTGAGAGCAATGTTAAGTTAGATGCAGTTACTAAAAAAGTGACTATTGCGGCCTCAGTATATTCAGTACCACTAAGGGCTTGCTGCAAACTATTAGCAATGGTGCCAAATAGCGCAATGCCCGCCAAAGCTAAAATCAGCGCCTGCGGTAAACTTGCCACTAACCTCACTAGAGTAGCCGCGCACAACGCCATTAAAATATAAAATACGCCAGCCGCTATACTCGCCCAATAACGTTTATCATGGTTTTTATCCGCTTCATCACTCATACAAATAGCAGCAGTAATGGCGGCTAAATTAATAGAGTAGGCTCCAAATGGGGCCGTAAGCATATTTACAAAACCAGTTACATTAAGAGACGCAGATATAGGCACTTTATATTTGTGCGCCTTTAAAACAGCAATGCCCGGTAAATTTTGCGAGGTCATGGTAACTATGTAAAGTGGTAAACCTATGCTAATGCATGCTTGTAAGTTAAAAACGGGTTCAATATAAGCAAATTCGCTCATTTTCCAGTGCAGTGCGCTGGTATCAATATGACCCATTTGCCAAGCGAGTAATACGCCTATAATAAGCACACTTAACATAGCAAAGCGGGCAAAAAAGCGTTTACCAATAAAGTACATAACAACCATTAAGCCAATCACTAAAGGCATGTCGTTCATAAAATTAAACACATCGATACCAAAGGTAACAAGCACGCCGGCCAACATGGCGCATGCAAGCTCACTTGGAATACGGTTCATTATTTTTTCAAACCAGCCCGTAACCCCCGACAAAAACACGAGCAATGCACTGAGCATAAACGCGCCAATAGCCTCATTTAAGTTATACCCTTGTGCACTTGAAATCAGTAATGCAGCTCCCGTGGTAGACCACGCAATTAAAACAGGTACTTTGTAATAGTACGATAAACCAATTGACGTTGTGCCCATCACTAAACCAAGCATTAAAATCCAACTAGCTACTAAATCGGGCGTACCACCAAGGGTTATCACTACCTGATAAATTAATGCAATAGAACTCGAAAAACCAATAATTACAGCCACAAGTCCTGCTGTAATTCGGTTAAGCAACTGATCAGACACCTTCATAAATTCCTCGTAATGCATTTATGCAGCTCACAACATACGTGCCCAATAATTACATTGCAATTAGCGATTGGTTTACAAAAGGTGAAATAAATTCACTTTTTATTTTTCATTGTAATTAACGTCAAAAAGTCACTTTTAACCATTGTATTTAACTAAACAAACAAGTACCTACAACTGCGCCAAAGCCCGCGTAAACACTACTAAAAACCAATACTAAAAAGAGCAAAAAACACACCAAAAATAAATATCCTTATATTTTATAAGGAATTATAAAATTAAGAAATAATTCTTTTCGGTTACATTTATTATCTTGATCTAATCCATTTAATAATATAAAACGCAACAAATAGTTAACCAAAAACACTAAAAGAGAAACAAATGAAGAGATCTGTCGTCTTACTAATTGCTATACCATTATCGGCATTTGCAGTTTATGGGCTATTTTTTAATGCAGATGAAACGGGCGAACCTATCGCGCCTGTTGCTATTGATTTTGTTCCTATTGATTTACAAAAAACGCGCAATACGCATCCCCCTGCACCTATTGATATGAGTAAAGATCCAATTACCGTTAAACCCATTGTTGCCCCTGACAACAGCTTACCGTTTGAAGAATTTGATGCCGTAAATCGCCTATCAGACAAAGCAAAGCAAGTGCTTATAAACGCAAAAGTTTTACCTACCGACTTACATAACGAGGCCTATATTGAGTTTGATTTAAATTCTTTACAGGCGTTAGAGACTGGCGAAAACTTTGATTTAGCTATTCCGCAAACAGCCGAAACATTCACCGCAGAAGTGACTAATGTGGTTGAGTCTGAAAATGGCGATAAGAGCATATTTGGTAAAATAGTGGGTGTTGACGGTCGCATGCATAATACCGTTTTAACAGTAGGTAAAGATGCCGTATATGGCCAATTTACTACACCTTCTGGCAACTATGTATTCGAAAGTAAAGGTAAGTACGGATGGATTGCAGCAAAACGCGATTTATATAAAAGCCACATAGAGCATGAAGTAACCGCACCAAAGCCCAAATCAGATAAAAGCATCGATATATTTTCACCAAAAATTGATGGCTAACCAAAAAGTATAAAAAGCAATTAAAGCCGCACTATAAGGCAGCTTTAGTGTGTCTGCTTTTTATGATCTCAACCAAGTTAAAAACAGTTCCAACCACAACAAGAGTAAGGAAATACAATAATGAAAAAAGTAATCACAACAACCGCACTGGCTGCGGCATTATGTGCAGCAAGTGTTGCGCAAGCAGAAACAATCGATATAGGTATTTTATATACCGACCAATCAGCTGCTGCAACTAGTAATATTGACACTAAAATAAATCAACTAATTGCTTTTAGTAATCAGGTATATAGCCAAAATGGCGTTGATATAACACTACGCTTAGCTGGCAAACAAAACTTAGGTGACTACGCAGTAACGCCGTCTGAGGATTGGTTAGATTCGGTTACAAATAGCAGCTACGTAGATGGTTTACGCAGCGATTGGAAAGCCGACATGATTGCCGTATTAGGTACTGGCCAAAGTGCTGGCAATGGGCTTATTTCATGTGGTTTAGCATGGGTTGGCCAAGGCACTAATGGCAATCTATATAGCTCAATGAGCAGCCGTATGTACTCAATCACTGCAATTGATTGTGGTGCAACTACATTTGTACACGAACTTGGTCATAACCAAGGTTTAGCGCATTCACGCAAACAAGGTGACACATCTGGCGGTGTATATGTAGATGGCATGGGTCATGGCGTACAAAATGAGTTTGCAAGTATTATGGCTTACCCGCACGTTTACGGTAGTGCAACTCAGTACGATTACTTCTCTAACCCTAACTGGAGTGTAAACGGTATTGCATTTGGTATTACAAACCAAGCGTATGCAATTCGCACGGTTACTGCTACAAAAACAAGTATTGCTAACTTTAAATAAGTAGCGCATTAAAAAGTGGCTAAATAGCCCACTTTAAAGTTTTAACATGTTCTTCCCTGCAGAGCGCTTACGCGCTCTTATAAATTAAGCTAATGCACAACCACTTTTTGCTTAATTGCTGGCATTAATGTTTTACCATTGCCATCTACTTTATTTAACAATTTAAGCCCCATCACTTTTGCAAGTACTGGGTAAATATCAAGGT
The DNA here is from genome assembly GCF_030408135.1 of Pseudoalteromonas sp. APC 3691. Taxonomy (NCBI): domain Bacteria; kingdom Pseudomonadati; phylum Pseudomonadota; class Gammaproteobacteria; order Alteromonadales; family Pseudoalteromonadaceae; genus Pseudoalteromonas; species Pseudoalteromonas sp. APC 3691. Next base: position 27,469 of record NZ_JASDCB010000052.1, read on the forward strand.
TACTCACTTCTTTAAGGCTTACACCTTGTTTAAATGCAGGGCCTACAGCAAGAAATGATGCTGCCATATCCTCGGTATATGCATAACCGTGAGTCCCTAAATAGGTTGGTTTTTTACCATTGGTAAATACCGCTGGCGCTGTAGTTTGCACCACAATATCACCTACACGAGTGCCTTTATTGTAATGGTACGCTGCTAACTGCTCGTCAGTTAATACTGTATAACGACCGTTTGCTGCATCTCGTAAGCGTGCTTTGTAACCTTCAATATCAGCATTTTTAGCATCAGGCTGAGTATAAATAAGTAAACGTGGACCGGTGTTTTTAACTAAAAAGTTTTCATCTTTAGGTAGTGTGGTTACATCAATACTTTTATCTGGATCTATACTCGCCATACCATGATCCGAGACAATAACTAAGTTTACCTCTTGCTCTAATTTACTTAAGCGAGTTTGTAATTGCCCCATTAATTCATCAAGCTGTTTAACTGCATCACGCGTTTGTGGTGCGTCTGGTCCAAATTCATGACCCATGCTATCAACTAGCGAAAAGTAACTCGCAATAAAACGTGGGCGCTGTGCTTTTGGTAAACTTAACCACTGAATAATTTGATCAACACGGCTTTGGTAATCGCTGTATTTAGAATAGTGATAAAAGTAATCTGGTGTCATGCCGTTAAATAACGCATCTGACTCAGGCCAAAAATAAGTAGCCGATTTAAGTCCCTGCATTTTTGCTAAATTCCAAAGCGGAATCCCCTTCACCCAAGTGCTATCGCCCAATGCTTTGCCCATGCTGTAACAGTCGTTTTTACGCGCTTTATCACAAAAGCTATTATCAACAATGCCATGGTTGACTGGCAGTAAGCCCGTAATAATAGAAATATGGTTAGGAAACGTTTTAGTTGGATAAACAGGTATTAGTTTTTGTGCGCGAACACCGCGCTCGGCCATTGCTTTTAAATTTGGCGCACCGTGTTTTTCAATATAATCCCAACGCAGGCCATCAATTGATACAAGCACCACAGTTTGCTCTTTTGCAGCAAATGCGCTGTTCATTCCTAACATTAGGCAAATTGATACTGCCTTTAAAATCCACTGTTTCATTATAAACACCTATAAATGCACAACAATTACTCAAAAAATTATTTTAAAGCAAGTTGTTACTTTATGATACAAACTGATAGATTAAACCCTGTATATTAAAGACAAATGACTATGTGCTAAAAACTATGCCAGTCATCGATTGTAAAAAGGATAAGTATAAAGATGACCATAGATTTTAGTAAAAAAATAACGCCAGCACGAATGTACCGCACAACCTCTAACTTACAAATGGCGCTAGAAAGCGACCGTGGCCGGATTATTAACAGTGCCGCTATTCGCAGGCTTCAGCAAAAAACCCAAGTGTTTCCCCTTGAACGCAACGCAGCTGTTCGTTCGCGCTTAACTCACTCGCTTGAGGTACAACAGGTTGGTCGTTTTATAGTGCAACGTATTTTTGCAAATTTAAGCTACCAACAACAAAAAGATTACGGCTTAACCGATTTAGAGCGCCCCCTAGAAAGCTTAGTAGAAATGGCCTGCCTAATGCACGATATAGGCAACCCACCGTTTGGACATTTTGGTGAAGCGGCAATAAACCACTGGTTTAATAACAACCTAGCAAGCGTAACACCCGAGCGCTGCAAAGAGCCCAATACCGGTATAGGTGTTGTTTTTAAACACCTTGCGCTTGATATTTGTAACTTTGAAGGCAACGCTCAAGGCATACGTATAATTCATTCATTGCAAACGCTTAATTTAACTTACAGCCAAAGTGCTGGTATTTTAAAATACACTCGCCCTGCAGGGCTTGATACAAAAGATATACCGCAAAATAAAAACTACTTAATGAAAAAAGTGGGTTACTACTACAGCGAAAAAAACTTTGTTGAAGCACTACAAAAAGAGCTCACTATTGAGCCATATTGCCGCCATCCAGCAAGTTATATAATGGAAGCCGCCGACGACATTTCGTATTGCCTAGCCGATATAGAGGATGCTGTTGAAAAAGGGATCATAAGCACCGAATTCTTATGTACACAGCTTAAAAGTCATTATAAAAAAGCACTCATAAACCTAACAATAGACGATACAGAGCATCAAACTTTTGTAGATAAAGCAGTTGACTACGCACATGAGCGCGCCAAAGCACAACCGTATAACTTTAATAGCGAATTTTTTATATACCTGCGCGTTGCACTTTTACATCCGCTAGTTGGACATGCTGCAAAACGCTTTATTGAAAATATAGAACCTATTTACCATGGCGACTTTAACCAAGCACTTTTAGAAGATAGAAGCCATCTACACGCTGTAACCAAAATGCTAAAGCAAGTGGCACTTAAGCATGTATTTTCAAACAAAGAAGTCGAAAAATTAGAGCTGCAAGGTTATAGAATAATTAATGGCTTACTCGATTGCTACAAACCGCTACTGCAATTGAACAGCGATGACTTTAGGCGCGCTCTAAATGGCGATTCACGTTTATTAATTGAGTCGCGACTTGTAAAAAAGCTCTCTAAAAAGCACTTAAATAGTTACCAACACGCAATAGATGCGATGCAAGAAGAGCCCGATCACTTTGCAGCGTACGAATTTTATTATCGCTGTAGATTAATTCAAGATTATATAAGCGGTATGACAGACCAATTTGCTTACGATGAATATCGCAGCCTTATGGTTATTGATTAGTCGTATTACTCTGGATAATTTTCAATTTTGCGCTTAAAATCAAACTATTAATATTTAAGCGCGCATAACTTTATGATATCAAAACTAATTAGATTTACCCTTTGCTTTGCCCTATTTTATAGTGCGCAAAGTGCTGCATACAACGAAGCTATGTGCATTTTAATTAAACAAGAAATGCAGCAAAATAGTAATAATAAAGCGAGTCAAAAATACCGTAAAGCTGCGCGTGATTACAAAAATAACTGTAATAAGCCAAAAGAAATTCAAGCACAACCTAAGCCCCAAATAATAGAGCCTGAGCCGACTATTATTACTCAGCCACAACCTAAAATTGTTGAACCTGCCCCTGTAATTAAACCTACTGAAGAAGCTGTTAAAGAAAGCATCAACGAGCAAACCCTTAATTTAACTAATGATCAAAAACAACAAATAAACGATCAGCTAAATACCAACAGTAACGAAATAGTAATTGATGCAGAGCCAACAAAAGCAGTACCCGAGCAAGTAGTTACAGAGCAAAAAAACGAAGCCGCAATAGAGCAAGTAAAACCTGCGACGCCAGAGCAAAACGTTCAACCTACGCCTGAAAATCCTGTACTTGTAAAACCAGCACCGGTGTTAACTAAACCAGCGCCTGTAATTGCGCCGCAACCTATAGCACAAAGCCCAAGCTCGTTACTTTTACCCACTTTAATACTTGTTATAGTGGTACTTATTGGCGCTATGATAGTCGTGCGCCTGCGCCGTGCAAAACAAAGTAAAGTGATGGCAGAACCGAGTATAGCGGCTCCACCTGAAGTTAAATCAGAAAAAATTGCTACGCCAGCTAAACCTGAAATTAAAGCAACAAAGCCAGTACAAACAACAAAAGAGCCAGAGATTGAGCCTGTTGTTATCAACGAAGTAACTCAAAATAATAAACCAGTTGAGAGCAGCATAGAGGCAAATGAAGAGCCTTTAGAGCCTACGAACACTTCACAAAATGCTGATATTGAACATACACCACCGCAAATTTCAGATGAGCAAAACAACGTAGCTACACAAGTGCAAACAAGCGAAATTGAGCCTACACCGCTTAACTCAATTGATACTTTAGAGCAAACAAGTACCGCTACGTTTAACGAAGTAAAGCAAAAACCTGAGCCTAATACAGCCGAGTTTGAAGCAGCAGCAAAAACAACCTTAGAGCGTATTAAAAATGCCAGCAGCTTTAATGAGCCAGAAGTACGCGACTTTGATCCAGATGCAAAGCCTGTAAAAAAACAACGTAAGCACCACACAGCGCAAGTAACGGAGCCTGCGCCAATAGAAGCCGAACACAACACTGGAGAGCCGGTTATTAGTACTCCTGAGCCAGTAACAGCGAGTGAGCCGGTTGTAGATTTACACGCACCAGAGCAAATAGCTGACGCTCAATCGACTACATATACAACAGAGCAAGACTTTAAAGAACCAGAGGTACGTACATTTAACCCAGATGCACCATTACCTGGTGAAAAGCCGATGCCTAAAAAACAAAGCTCAACACCTGAGCAAGCACAAACAACACCGCCAGTTGATGAGCCACAAAGTGAGCCTAAAAAAGCAGACAGTAACAATCCATTTGCTAACTTGTCGTTAGACTCAAGCTGGGATCCTGACTCGACTGAAAAACCCAAAATAGAAGAGAAAAAACGCGCGCCTAAATCGCAAGCATTAATAGATGCAGAAGAACGCGCTAAAAACATGCAAACCAAATAGTAAGTTTTAAAGTAGCGCCTCATATTTGAGGCGCTATTTTAGTAACTAAATAATTAACTGCTTTTTTACCGTATTACTTACACTCTTATCCCATCCTAAAATGCGCTTTAGTAATTAGGAGCTTCGCTCCTTGCGCGAGCAAGTTCAGCGCCTGGCGCAATATTCAAGCTTGAGAGTGTTTTATAAGCTTACAACTTGTTGGCGCGATGAGTGCAGAGCATACATTTAACTGGTGGTATTTTTAGACTGGAGTTTACGGCTACGTTATCCGCAGCCATAAATTAAAGTAACTTGGTCAACATGCCCTAGATAAGTTTATTTTTTAAGCTTTAACCCGCCAATTAATAACAGTGGTCCTATAAACATGGCAAGGCCATACACGCCACCGGTAACTGCGTATTCTGGTTTATTTAAAAAGCTAATAGCAATTAAAATAGCTAACGATGCATTTTGAATTCCAACCTCAATTGAAAGCGTCAGCGAATCAGTTAAATTTAATTTTGAACATTTAGCAATTAGCCAGCCAACAACCATTGAACCAATATTAAGCGCTATGCACGCCCAAAATACATCGTTAAATGAGCTAACTAATAAATCGCGCTCTTTTATTACTAGGGCGTGTTGATCTTTGTGGTATGAAAAACAAACAGCATGAAGATAAGGTATAATTGAATTCGCCAGAAAACTTTACACCGAACCTACATGCCAAGATTAATGTTAACAGACGGGACATGGAATGTCTTATCAAAAGTAATGTACTTAAGTGGTCGAATTTATAATAAGCCCGACCATAGAAAAACGCTCGAAGGCATACTGTATAAGATGCGCA
>NZ_JASDCB010000053.1:0-32212 GCF_030408135.1 Pseudoalteromonas sp. APC 3691
GAGGATCTGTAATTGAATTAAAATGTTTCAGAAAAGTAGTGCTCATATTTATGCGACCAAGTAATTATTATGCCTTGATCTGATCACTACTTGCTCTATAAGTTCAATTTATAATGATCTTGCCGTGTAAAGAACTTTATACAAATAGCTTTAATTTAAAAAATTCATCTCTTGTTAATTTAACCATTAAATTTAATTTTTTGACTACTTTTTAGTTAATAAATAAAAGAGGTTTAAGTGTATTAATATCGTCACACTAAATACATTTAGCGTTTATAAAAACGTCATATCTAATCGTTAAAGTGCGGACCACTATTAATAATTAAAAAAGTGCAGTATGACTCTTTCATCACGTCGAAATTTTTTAAAAACCTCAGCAGCAAGTATATTTACCGTCGCAGTATCGAGCGCTATTACAGGTTGTGCTCAAACATTAATAAACAAACCTCTATCGGCTATTGAATTTAAACACGGAGTAGCGAGTGGCGATCCGCTTAGCCATGCTTTAATTATTTGGACACGCGCAACCACTGCTCAATCAAATTTTGAAGTTACTGTTGCCTGGGAACTGGCAAGTGATTCTCAATTTAAAAACATCATTCGCAGCGGGCGCGAACAAACAGATAAAAGCCGCGACTTTACAATAAAAATAGACGTACAAGAACTAGCTCCAAACACAGAGTACTTTTATCGTTTTATGGGGTTGAATACACAAAGCCCTATTGGCCGGGCTAAAACACTACCAATAAATAATGTTGAACAAATAAAAATGGCTGTGGTGTCGTGCTCAAACTACCCTGCTGGGTACTTTAATGTCTACACAGATGCCGCTAAGCAAAAAGATTTAGGTGTAGTGCTACATTTGGGAGATTATATTTACGAATACCCAATGGGCGGATACGCTACCGAAAATGCTGAAAAAATTGGCCGCCAATTAGCAGCCGATAACAGCGGTGAAATTATTACCCTTAGCGACTATCGCAAGCGTTATGCTATTTACAGAACAGACCAAGGCCTTCAAGCACTTCACGCTGCAGCGCCATTTATCGCAATATGGGATGATCACGAAGTTACCAACGATACCTTTAAAAGTGGTGCTGAAAATCATACCCCTGATGAAGGTGACTTTTTTAAGCGCCGCGCAGCAGCTATTCAAGCGTATTACGAATGGCTGCCAATTAGACCACCCATGGGCGAGCAAAGCCCGCAAATATACCGTACCTTCGATTTTGGTAATTTAATAAGCTTACACATGCTAGATACTCGCGTAATAGCACGCGATAAACAACTCGCTTACAGCGACTATAAAAACCTAGAGACCAATCAAATGGATGTTGCTCGCTTTGCCAGTGATTTAAATAATCCAAAAAGGCAGTTACTAGGTAACACACAACTTAACTGGCTTACGAGTGCAATAACTAAATCAAATGCAAAGTGGCAAATATTAGGCCAGCAAGTATTGATGACTAAAATGTGGCTACCTACTGAAATATTCTCGCAATCCGATCGCACCAAAATACCCCAGGTATTAAAAGAGCTTGTTGCCATTAAAAAAGCCGTGTTAGCAAATAAAGCGGTAACACCCGCGCAACTTGCACGCGTAAATACTTTAATGCCTTACAATTTAGATGCGTGGGATGGTTACCCCAGCGAGCGCGAAGCATTATACAAAAGCGTTACCGCATTAAATAAAAAGTTAGTCGTGGTTGCAGGTGATACGCACAATGCGTGGCATGGCACATTAAAAAATGCAAAAGGCGAAAGCGTAGGAGTAGAGTTTGCAACACCAGGTGTTACATCCCCGGGTATGGAGCATTATTTAGCGCTTAATACAGCACAAGCAAAGCAAATGGCAGACTCGCTTTCATTGCTAATAAACGACTTAAACTATTGTGACTTATCACACCGTGGATATATGTTACTGACGATTACTAAAGAGCAAATTACAACCGATTGGCGTTATATAGATAACATAAACTCCCCAAGCTATAACATAGTTAACCAGCATCAAAGTGTTTATAAAGGCTAACATTTTGTATAAAAAGAGAAGGTAAACACATTATTTACCTTCTCGTTTATTTTATTAAACGCGCTTAATTACAACTATAAAGAAACGTCCACGAAGCATCACTTCCTGGAAGACTGTTTGTATACCAATTTGCGCTGTATGCATTACCCTGATATTGCATTTTATCGTCGGTGTTATTGTGAGTAAACGGACCACCTGAGTAATCTTTGTTCACCCAATTAGGGTATGTATTAATACCATTACAATCGGTTGAACTCACAACACTGCATCCATTTGTATCAACACTTGTACCAGTGGGTGTATCTGGGCACTGATCAATATCATCATTCACACCATCGTTATCCACATCGCTTTGTGGTTCAACTACTTCAACAACACAACCTACATTATTAACAGTTTCACCTGCAGGTGTATTAGGGCATTGATCAACACTATCGCTAATACCATCACCATCGCTGTCAATTACTGCACAACCAATACTATCAACCGTTGTACCTGCTGGAGTGTTATCGCACTGATCGTTACTATCACTTATACCATCGCCATCAGAGTCTAAAGCAACCGTACTACCACCCCAACCTTGAATGATCTCTTTAACTTTAGTGCCTGACGCAGTTAGTGAATTCCAACTACCGCCTGGAGTAAATAACGATGCACCTTCGTTTTTATCGTTTAAAGCCCAGTTAGCGTGGCTAATATTGTTTGTTTTAAAAAATGCCATCCATGCATCGGTTTCATTAATATTAACACCACCATTACCATCAGCATTAACTGTCCCCCACTCTGTGGCGAATAGTGCAATACCGTTATCGAGTGCAGTTTGTGCTTTATTTCGATACGATTGGCTATGCGTGCCAGCATAAAAATGCAGAGTGTAAGCAATATTGGCGCGATCTATCGGATTTTGTGATGCCACATCCACATCTTGTGACCACGTAGGCGTACCAACCACAATTAAGTTATCAGGGTCGATTGCTCTTATTTTATCAATAACTGTTTCTGCGTAAGGCTTAATATCGTTAACCCACGAGATTTGTAACGGCTCATTATAAATTTCATAAATAACATTGTCGTACTGCCCATATTTGGTCGCTACGTCTTCAAAAAAGCGAATTGCAGTTGCTTGATCGGTATGTGCTTCATGGCTATGAAAATCAATAATAACGTACATATCTTCGCTAATAGCTGCGTTTACAACAGTATCAAGACGGCTCATATTGCCCTCCCAATCAAAGTTCAAACTACCACCGGTACTCGTACCATGGCCAATAGCTGCACGAATTAATGTTGCATTAAATTCAGTTTTTGCCTGTGCTACTGTTTCTGCGGTGTAAAATTTTTCAGCGCCCCACCCCGTATTACTCCAAAATAGGCTAGATCCTGCAAAGCTTGTGTTTTCTCCACCCGCAAGAATTTGGTTCCCACTCACCGTTAACTTCTCAACAGCGGCATTGGCCATTGTTGAGCATCCTAATAATAAAGCTAACGATAAGCTCGCCACTTTAAAATCCTTTCTTTTGTGATTATTTGAACTGTTATTCATCGTATTTCCTTAAATTGAAATTATCAGTCGTCATTGCTTGACGTAATAAATTGACACCAAACCAATACTTAATAGCTAAACAAAGTTAATTTGGCGAGCAGAAAGCATCATTTATTTATTAACATTAAATGAATAAAAAGGTACAAGGAGAAGGAGTTTAATTAACTAAATATCAACAAATGAGCAATTTAACGAGGTTTGAGGATTTTACTGGGTATATACAGGCATTTACACGATGTTTACATGATGCAGGCAAAAAATCTCGGTTACAAAAAATATATATAAAAATGAAAAGGCGGTAATAATAATTATTACCGCCATTAATAATAGCTAAATATCAGGAATAAATATTAGGGAGGCAATTAATAAGCCAACCAAACCTAGCTCTAATTAATTGGCTTATTTTTTGTGGGAAGTACTTTTCTGCCCAAACGGTATGCATCAATCATGCTCAGCACCCAAATTATAATCATTAAAGGTACATACTTATATTCAGCGAGTTTAGCGCAGGCGTCGGAAGGTTGTTGCGCGGCTTTTAAAATGGCCGTAACCGACATGGGGATTTTACCGTGTACAATTTCATTTGCAGTACACTGTGCAATCGCAAATATATCTTGAAAGGTTAAAATTAAAAAAACAGTAGATACACCCGCAAAAATAGCGCCTATTAGGTGTTTTTTTAAAGAGAAATGCCCCGCTCCAGGATAAACAATGGCGGTAAGTAAAGCAGCTTTTAGATCTTGTTTCATGGTTATTTCAGCTCGTAATATGTATTACACTAGACACCAATATAGTGAATTAATTCTCTTTAAAATCAAGTAAAAGCTAAAGTAGCGTATCAAATAAAGTTATTTAGAATTACTCACAGCTAAGATTGAAACTTTCAGCGTACAGTTGTACACTGAAATTAATTCCAATAGTGGTAGGAACAGTTATGTCGTTAGAAGCGCCTTATTCCCGTAAAGAAGAGAAATTAAACGTAATCAGCCATGCACTCGGTATTATATTTGCCGTATTTGTAATGTGGGATTTATTTAGCCAAGCCACCAGCACTAAAGCATATATTAGTACTGCAATTTATGGCAGCAGCCTATTTGTGCTGTTTTTGTCATCCACTTTGTACCACGCCAGTATTCAACCGCGCTTAAGAGCCTTTTATAAAAAGTGCGATCACTGCGCCATATACTTATTAATTGCCGGCACCTACACTCCCTTTTTATTAATCTCATTAACCGGTGCTTGGTCATGGGCAACACTTACATTTATTTGGGCGGTGGCACTGGCGGGCGTTGCGTACAAAGTATTTGTAAAAAACGGTAATAAAAAAATATCACTCGCCACCTACTTGCTCATGGGTTGGTTCGCACTGGCTATTGTATATCCGCTTTATTCAAGTGTTGATGTAAAAGCACTTTACTGGCTACTTGCCGGCGGTATTTTTTATAGTTTAGGTACATTATTTTACAGCGCTAAAAGCACCCAATTTAGCCACGCTATCTGGCACTTATTTGTTATTGCTGGGTGTGTTTGCCATTATATTTCAATTAGTAATTATGTTTATTAGGCAGGTAAAGCCAATTAGAATGGTCTGGTTTGAGCGATAAGCGGTCGATCAGGTGAGTCGTTTTTAACTTAGTAAGAATAAGAGGACACTTTCCTCTTTTTACATATTTATATAAGTTACATAAAGCAGAATATATATAGCTAGCAATAACTTATGCTTTTTGCTATTAATACAAACTCATAAAATAAGGACGTTTTCGCGCTAAAAAAGGGAAAGTGTCCTCTGATAAAGTTGTTAGGTGTCAGCGTTGAGATTATTTCTTTCGATTTTACTTAGTTGGCTAGTGGCGACCGTAATTCATTCGGCTGCATTTAAGTGGGACGGAATAGAGTTTTCTATTTCAGATGTTCTTGAATTAATGCCCTTATTTCTCTTAACTGGTACTTTTATAGCTATATACTTTGTAGTGGTAGGTGGAACTGCTTTAATTGTAATGTGCAAGTTTAGGTTTTATCGAAGGCGTAATTTTGTTGTCGCTGGAGTTTTATGTAGTCTTCCAATGCTATTTTCAGGCGAAATAGAATGGCAGATTGCGGCGATTTTGTCAGGCGTACTTTCTGGTACTTTAATAGCTTTCGTGGGGGGGCGCGCAAATGCCAACTAACAAGAATTTTGAAGCGGACACTGCCAAGAGCGGGCAGCGCCGCTTAAAACGGTGTTACGAACGTCCGGAAATGGCACTTACCTGCCCACAATAGTCACATCACTCCCATCGGCACTCGCGCATATTCACTTTGTCGTTTTTAAACAATACGCCTTCTGATAATAGCTTTTCGCGCTGTTCTTGGTATTTTTCGCTACCTTCAGGGAATGATATTTTACCTTGGCTATTCACTACCCTGTGCCAAGGTATAACCGAGTCGTTTGGCATCATTTTTAATAAGCGCCCCACCAATCGTGAGTTTTGCGGATAGCCCGCAAGAGCTGCAACTTGCCCGTAGCTTGCCACTTTACCTATTGGTATGCCTGCGATAACAGTATAAATAAGTGTTTCTTTATCAATATCAGCGTTCATTTAAATACGCCTCACTAAGTACTTTAAATTGCTCCCAAATAGTACGCGCTACAGGGCCGTGGTGCATTGCATGTTGCCTAAAGGCTCTAATTTGCGCGCTAAACTTATGCTCTCGGTCAGTTATGTGTATTTCTTGAAGTAAGCCAGCTTTTATTTCAGAGTCGCAGTGCTCTAGGCTCATCATTGCCCAACCCGCGCCTGAGAGTAAAAACGATTTTAAAGTTGATACATCATCAATTTTCATCATGGCGGAGCCTTTTGAGTACGATAGCCTGTCGCTGTCGATACTCAAGTCACTTTCAAACATGGCTAAACACGGATACGTTTGCAGTTCGCTATAGGTAAGTTTTTGAGGAAGTACGCCCTTAGCGCTCACAATGCCAATAGCAAGCTTGCCAATTGGTACACTTTCTAAATCGCCTGTTGCATGAAATAAGTCAAACCACGGGCCAATGCCTAATTCGGCTTGCCCACTGTTTACTTGCTCTAATGAAATAAAGCGTTTTCCGCTTGTTAAGCTAAATTCGGTACTAGTAAACAACCTAAAAGTATTACTTATGATCTCATTGTAACTTTGCATATGGCACAGTTGTTCGTAACAAATTCTAAATTGAGGCTCATTGCCTAATGCTAATTCTTCAGCAAGTTGTGCCAGCTCGTCGTTGGCATGCAGGAGCTGCTTCGCTTCGCGGTGAAAAATACGCCCTTTTTCAGTGAGCTGTAATCGGTATTTACTTCTGTCTAGTAACTCAAATCCTATTTTAGCTTCTAAATTTTTAATGGCGAGAGTAAGCGCGGGCTGCGTTTTATGTAGCTTTAGTGCTGCTCCGCTTAAGCTTGCGCTTTGCACTATGGCATCTAAAATTATTAATTGATTCAGCTTCATATACCGCTCTGCAACATTATAAGTAAAACTTATTGAGTTTCTAAAATTTAATGATTTTTATTTTATATGTTTGCAGCGTATGCTGCACTTAATTATTTTGCCATCATTGCAACGGAGAAGACATGAAACTCTTTCGTCTATGTTTATTAACAACGACCTTACTTAGCTTAATAGCCTGTTCTGAGCCAGAACAACAAGTTAAAGAAGAGCCTATTCGCCCTGTTAAATTATTCAACATAGGTCATGATACGCAAATTAACATTCGTAGTTTTCCTGCTGAAGTTGTTGCAAACCAAGGCTCTTACCTAGCCTTCAGGGTAAACGGCGAACTTGTTAAGTTTCCTGTGCTTGCTGGTGAACACGTTGAAAAAGGTGATTTATTAGCAAAACTAGACCCAGAAGATTTTCAGTTACAGTTTGACGAACGTAAAGCACGCTTTGAATTGGCAAAATCACAACTTGGCCGAATTGAGCAATTGTTTGAGAAAAAAATCACCAGCCAATCAGAATTAGATGAAGCCACTGCTAATATGCAAATTGCTGAGTCTGCATTTAAAATTGCACAAACAAACCTTGAGTACAGCGAGCTACGCGCGCCATTTTCAGGCACTGTCGCTAAGGTGTTTGTTAAAAACTTTGAAAATATTCAAGCAAAGCAAAATATATTACGCTTAGAAACACGCGATTTAATGGACGTAGAAATTCAGGTTCCTGAAAAAATAGTCGCTCGTTTTAAAAAAGGCACCGATTACCACCCTACTGTAAAGTTTGATGGCTTTGACGACAAAGAATACATACTTGATATTAAAGAGTGGGATACCCAAGCAGATCCTGCAACACTTACTTATAAGGTTGTATTTTCGCTACCAGTACCTGAGGACTTTAATTTACTCGCAGGTATGACGGGTAGCGTGCTTATTGATTTAAGTAAAGTAACGCGCTCGCAAGTTGCCTACACAATACTACCTATCGAGTCGGTGTTTTCTGAGCCGCAAGAATCAATTGAAGATAACGCCTACGTATGGCTTTTTGATTCAAAAACTAGCCAAGTGCACAAACAAGCTGTGAAGGTTGGCCAGTTGCACCGCGATGGTATTGAAGTGTTAAGTGGTATTGAAGAAGGCCAAATTGTAGTTTCAGCCGGTGTACATTCACTAAAAGAAGGCATGAAAGTAAGAGCATGGAATAAAGAGCGAGGCTTATAATTATGAGCTTTGCACAACTCTCCATAGAGAAAAAAGTAATCAGTTGGATGTTTACGCTGCTGCTATTAATTGGCGGTAGTGTATCGTATTTTGATTTAGGGCAACTAGAAGACCCTGAGTTTACGCTTAAAAAAGCCATGGTTATCACCATGTACCCTGGCGCTTCGCCGCAGCAAGTTGAAGAAGAAGTTACTTTTCCGATTGAAAACGCGATTCAGCAACTCCCTTATGTTGATTACGTTACGTCTATTTCATCTAACGGTAAATCACAAATTTCAGTAGAAATGAAAAGCAATTATCGTAAAGAGCAGCTTCGCCAAATTTGGGATGAAATGCGTCGTAAAATTAACGACCTTTCTCCGTCGTTACCCAGTGGTGTTTATCCTAGTACTATTTTGGATGACTTTGCCGATGTTTACGGTGTTATGTATTCGGTAACCGGTGATGGCTACTCGTATGATGAGCTTAAAGATTACGTCGATTTTTTAAAACGCGAGCTAGTCTTGGTTAAAGGCGTAAGTAAAGTAACGGTTGCAGGTGAGCAACAACCGCAAGTAATGGTGGAAGTCTCAACGCGTAAATTAGCTCAATTAGGCATTGCACCCAGTCATATATTTCAGTTACTGCAATCGCAAAATACGGTTTCTAATGCGGGTAAAATTCGCGTGGGCGATGAGTCAATTCGCTTGCACCCTACTGGCGAATTTAAAGATGTAAAAGAGCTCGAAACGCTATTAATTTCAAAACCTGGTGCAAGTGAGCTTATTTATTTAGGCGACGTAGCAAAGGTTTACAGAGAGTACGCAGAAGTACCTAACAATGTTATTCGTTATAATTCTCAGCAAGCTTTGCTTATTGGCGTGTCGTTTATGTCGGGAGTTAACGTAGTTGATGTGGGTAAACACATTGACGATCACTTAGCTTCACTTGAGTATCAACGCCCTCATGGTATTGACATAAATTCGGTATACAACCAACCACAAGAGGTTCAAAAATCGGTTGATGGTTTTATTATCAGCTTACTTGAAGCTATTGCGATTGTTCTTGTAGTACTGCTGTTATTTATGGGTTTAAAAAGCGGTATTTTAATTGGTGGTATTTTACTGCTTACTGTACTGGGTACGTTTATATTTATGAAGTTGTTTGCCATCGACTTGCAACGCATATCGCTTGGAGCACTTATTATTGCCCTAGGGATGCTGGTTGATAACGCAATAGTTGTAACCGAAGGGATACTAATAAACCTTAAACGTGGGCAAACAAAGCTCAAAGCGGCGGTTAATATTGTTGAGCAAACAAAATGGCCCTTACTAGGTGCAACAGTCATTGCAGTCACTGCCTTTGCGCCAATTGGTTTAAGCTCTGATGCCAGTGGTGAATTTGCCGGCAGTTTGTTTTGGGTGTTGTTTATTTCGCTTTTATTAAGTTGGATAACAGCCATTACGCTAACGCCATTTTTTGCCAATTTAATGTTCAAAGAAAACGAGTTTAAAAACGAAGAAGGCCAAGAAGATGAAGACCCATACAAAGGTTTTATTTTTAACGGTTACAAAGCGATTTTAGATTTAGCGCTGCACTTTAGAAAAACCACGCTTATATTAATGGTTGTTTTACTGTGTACTGCGGTTGTTGGTTTTGGCTCTGTAAAACAGTCGTTTTTTCCTGCCTCTAATACACCTATGTTTTATGTAGATTATTGGCAAGAGCAAGGCTCTGATATTCGCTCAACCCTTGAGGGCGTTAAAAAACTTGAAGAGTTTTTGCAAAAAGAAGACCTTGTTGAAGAAGTAACAAGTACTACAGGCCAAGGTGCACCGCGCTTTATGCTTACCTACGCGCCTGAAAAATCATATCCCGCGTATGGGCAATTAATTATTCGTGTTGCCGACAGAGAAGCCGTAGCAACTGTAATGCAAACAGTGCGTGATTACTCAAGCAATCATGCACTCTCTGCACAGCTTAAAATTAAACCGATGGAAATTGGCCCTTCTACTGATGCAAAAATAGAAGCGCGTTTTTCGGGCCCTGATCCTGTTGTTTTAAGACAACTAGCCGCTAAAGCCGAAGAGCTGATTGGTGAAGACGAAGGTGCATATAATATTCGTGATGACTGGCGCGCACGTACCAAAATGATTCGCCCGCAGTTTAACGAGCAAAAAGCACGTCGATTAGGTATTAGTAAATCAGACTTAGATAATGTGTTGCTAACGAGCTTATCGGGTAAACAAGTGGGCGTATATCGCGATGGCACGCAGTTGCTGCCTATTATTGCTCGCTCTCCTGCTAACGAGCGCTTAAACGTAGAAAGCGTACACGACCTTCAAATATACAGCCCAGTTCTTGGTGTATTTATACCAGTGACTCAAGTTGTAGACGAATTTGATGTGCAGTGGGAAGACAGCCTAATAATGCGCCGCGATCGCAAACGAACTATTACAGTAATGGCCGATCACAATGTATTAGGGGACGAAACACCCGCTAAATTATTTGCACGTATTCGCGGCTCAATAGAGAACATGGAACTACCACGTGGTTACCAACTTGAATGGGGCGGCGAATATGAGTCATCAAGCGATGCTCAAAAAGCAATATTTGGCTCATTACCACTGGGTTATTTAGCTATGTTTGCAGTTACCGTATTACTTTTTAACTCGCTTAAACAACCACTAATTATATGGGCAACAGTGCCACTTGCTATAATTGGTGTAAGTGCAGGCTTATTAGCGATGAATGCGCCGTTTAGCTTTATGGGGCTACTTGGTTTGTTAAGCTTAAGCGGTATGCTAATTAAAAACGGTATTGTATTAGTTGATCAAATAAACCTTGAATTAAGGGAAGGTAAATCGCCCTATGAAGCCGTGTTTGACTCTGGTGTGAGCCGTGTACGACCAGTTGCAATGGCAGCTATAACTACTATTTTGGGTATGATCCCGCTGTTATTTGACGTGTTCTTCCAGTCAATGGCGGTAACAATTATGTTTGGTTTGGGCTTTGCTACAATTTTGACTCTAATTGTAGTGCCGGTACTGTACACCGTGATATTTAGAATTGATTACGAGCCTCGTAAGTAGTTAAACATATAATTGGTTAACATTAAAAAATGCCACAGGTTCAAAATCCTGTGGCATTTTTATTTAATACCGATAAAAAAAGAAAGGCTACATATTTAGTTGTTAAGAAACTAGGGCCTGTTGACCTTTCAGGATTAAAATTTGTTCAACCTAGGGGCTATTTAATCGCGGCGTGAGGTTTGTAACCTAGGGCTAAGTAAAAACCGAGCAACAAAGAGTAAATAGCCCCTAGGCAGAACCCTTCGGGCAGCGCATGTTTGGCATTTATTCCACGTTATCGCCTATTCATGGGGAATAACCACACTACATAGGCTCTGCCTTGCCTAAATACCAAACACACTGCTGCAAATTTAACCTCGAAAGATAAACAGGCCCTAACCGCAACACTTTTTATATTTTTTGCCACTACCACATACACAAGGTGCGTTACGCTCTGGTACTTTATCAAATACTTGTGGTGTGGATTTACTAAGCGCAAAGTCTAGTTCGCGAATATCTTCTGGTACGTCTGCTTTAACTTCAATTGAAGCAAACAGCGAATGCTCTTCTAGTATGGCTTCTATTTCTGATTGTCGTTCAGCTGAGTTTACAATTAGCGTTAACGGGTGTAACTCTGTGCCTACCTTTGCGGTACGATTTGGCGCAAATCCATTACTGTTATTTTTACCCATTATGTCGGGCTTACCCATAAAGAAAAATTTTGACATGTTACTTCTATAACCTTTCTACATTATTAAGACGGCGCATCTTAACAGCTTACCCAACATATAACTAAGGTGTACTTGCTAATGCACAATATAAATCAAGCTTTCGTGTATATACGCCTAATATAGCGACATAATGAGGCCATTTAATGGATTTAGGCTAAATTTGAATTCGAAATATAGTAAAATTATACTAGCTAGACTCAGTGGCGTTTTAATATCTAACTCAATATTATGGAAAAGCCTTGGAAAACTTTAAAATTGCAGTACTAATAGCGGGCAGCCTTTTTATACTTTTTGGTTATTTACGCTTTATAACTGATGATAATGGTAATGTAAACTTAAACAACTACCGATTTACAGGAGGCTTATTGCTGGTAGTTTCCGGCATGGTTGATGGTACACGCGATATAGCTAAACGCCTGCGCTCTAAAAACGCATTATCGGCGATTGCAATTTATTTAGGTATACTCTTATTTTACATCGGTTTTAGCACTTAAGAGCTAATTGAGGCTTCATACAAAGCAACACTTTATAAGCGGATAACCTGTGACCTTTAAACAACTATTCAATAGCGCTCTGCTATTTTTAGCAACTGCTCCCCCACTTGCTTTACTTGCATGGGATGAACAAGCCGATCCCGCTTTTATCTCCAATGGTATGTATGACACTTTAACGTTTACGTTATTTCCTATAATGACGATAGTGCTGTCGATAGTTTTATTTAGGCACTTATATAAAAAGTATAATAGTAACTTTGAATTTAAACATACGGTCAAAGATTATATTGATGTGCATGGGAAGTTCCGCAGCGCATTTATACCACTGTTTTTGCCTATTTTAATTTACTTATGGTTGTGGACGTCGGTATGTATTTCAGCAAAGTTACTTGCCAATAAATACAGCGACAATATATGGCAGCAAGAATATCAATTACTTGAAGTAGGCACTTGCCCAACTGATTATGAATACAGTTGCTCAAAACTGACTGTGCTTGACTTAAAAAGCTACAGGAAACACAGTTTTAGATGGTATTTAGATAAGAGTAAGTTGGTGAGCTTGCAAAATAACAATATAAATTTAGTGGGCGTTAAAAGCCCACTGGGTAATATAGTACAAGAAATACAGTGGTAGTGATAAATACCAATCCGCAATAATACTTGATCAATTTGAGGGCTTAAACCTGACGCTAACTGTGTTAAAAATTTCTGATATAGAACAACTAAATAACGAAATTTTTGCCTTGTTATCGACACGGTTTTCTTACCTCAAAATAGCTCAATTAATTAAGCAGATTGGTATAATACCATCATTTAGCTGCACACTATTTTTTTAGGCTGAGAATACGGCCTGAGCTTGGTTTTGAGTCTGATTTAGCATTAGACGATTTGTTTTCTTTAATGCTTTTTGGCTTACCCACATACGTGGTAGAACGCTTTTGATAAGGAGTATTAGTTCGCTCATTTTTGCGCTCTCCGTTAGCATTGCTACGCTCAGAGTTACGATTTGTGTTTCGCTCATTACTACGCTCACTATTTCGATCACCATTATTAAAGCGTCGTGGGTTTTCGCCCTGAAAATCACGTTTTTTAGGTGCTAAAGGTGCATTATTTTCTGATTGCTTATTAGCATCAAGCGAGTGCTCTTGGGTTTTACCTGAGTCAGAAATCGAATCGTTTATTTGCGCCATTTCAATATCTGATAGATGACGCCACTGCCCTACTTTTAAACCTTTAAGTGTTACGTTCATTATGCGCGTACGCTTTAAGGTTACAACTTCGTAGCCTAAGTATTCACACATGCGGCGTATTTGACGGTTTAAGCCTTGGGTAAGTACTATTTTAAATTCTTTGGGGCCGCTTTGCGTTACTTTACATTCTTTAGTGACGGTATCTAAAATAGGCACACCATTAGCCATTTTTGTAACAAACTGACGATTAAGCGGTTTATCTACCGTAACAACGTATTCTTTTTCGTGATTATTGCCAGCACGCAAAATTTTATTAACGATGTCGCCTTCGTTAGTTAAAAATATAAGCCCTTCAGACGGTCTATCTAAGCGCCCTATTGGGAATATGCGCGTTGGATAGTTAACTGCTCGTATAATATTACTTTGAATTTTACTTTCGGTAGTACACGTTATGCCAACGGGTTTATTGTAGGCAATGTAAACGCGCTTTGGCGTGGCTTTAAGAGGCTTACCATCAATTAATACAACATCGGTAGCGGCTACTTTTACGCCCATTTCTGGTGAGTAGCCATTAACGCTGACACGACCTTGCTCAATATATTTATCGGCTTCGCGGCGTGAACAAAATCCTGTTTCACTAATAAATTTATTTAAACGTTTTAATTCGGTCATGGCACTTATAGCGTAGTAATTTTTAAGGCGAGTAGTGTAAACCACCCGCACTATTTTTTCGCCCCTAATTTACTATTTATAGGTGTTTAAGCATTAATTTTTGCTTTCGTTAATTTACGCCATACACATTCAAGCGGGCCTTGATTAAAATAGCGGCTGTATAAAAAGGTAAATATGAGCTGCAGCGCAACTAATGCCGATGCAACTAACCAATAGTCAATACGATCAAAACTGAGCACCCAATGCGTAAATAGCACTTTATATAACAATAATTGCATGAGAGTTTGGCTAATATATAAAGTAAATGCTAAGCGCCCTGCTTGTTGAATTAGTGTGCCAACGTGTGCGCTGTTATTGCAAAATTTAACAATTAAATGAACATACAGCGTAGCCATACCTAGGGCCGCAAACATATTTACAAACTCTTGCACCCCATACCCTAAGCTGCCATCAAGCTGTGATGCATAAAGCCTGATTCCACAAAAAACAAGGGTCATTACACTGCACACTATTAATTGCTGAAACGTTAAGCCTTTACTAAAAACGTCTTGTTTATATAAATAAATGCCAATGAGCATAAGACCCACGCACATCCACATTGTCATTATTGGCACCATAACAAGCATCAATGTGTTCATAGCGAGGTTACTAATAAAGTAATCAATATAGTGTGGGTTATATAAATCTATAAACTGTGCTGAATCGCGGTAAATCACTTCATCGGGTACGCTAGATACTATAAGAAAAGTAGCTACCCCCGATAATAAAATAAACTCAAGTCCTCTTTTTAAAAGTACGCTGTTATCACTCTCTAAATATTTAATAACAAACCAGCCAGATACACCGTAAACAAATAAAATATCACCTGCCCAAAGTAAAAAACCATGTGCTAACCCAAAGAGGATTAACCAATAAAGTCTGCTTTTTAACTGCAATTCAGACTTATAACGTTGCCACTGAATGTAAAGCCCGGCACCAAAAAGCAAACTAAACAGCGTTCTAAAACGCCCGTCTACAAAAACGCTGCTAAAGGTATGAATAATTGAGTCGCTAACAGGAGGATTAGTTAAGGAGGTATATCCGTAGTCAAAAAGGCCGAAGGCGTAAGCATTCATGTAAACTAGGCCAAGCACGGCAACGCCGCGAATAAAGTCCATATTATAATTGCGCATTAAAGCTATTATCCGTTAAATATTGTTCTTATAACTGTCAGCCCAATCGACCGACTGCTGGTAAAGTGGAGGTAGTATAGCACTATCTATATTTAGCAAAAGTACGGCTTGCTCAAGTGCCCACCAGCTTCCTGTTTCGTATGCTTTAACAACATTTAAAATATAATACAGTGTGTTTTTGTCCCCTAATAATGCCGTTTTTATTTCATCAGGAAAAGGTAGCTTTTCAACAAGCAAGCTCATGGGTTGATCAAGGATTGCATCGAGCAACGAAAATAACCCAGTTAAAAATGCTTCGCCTGACTGGCTCTTATTAACCTTTTTTGCCAAAAGCTCACAAAAGCGAGCACGTACAACACACACTTGCATTAGCTCTGCAGGTTTTTTACCTGCGGTATGAGCAGTAACAATAAGGCTGACAAACTTTTTAAGGCGTTCATGCCCTAAATACACAAGCGCTTGCTTCAATGACGATATTTGGCTTTGTATAGGAAAAACGCCACTGTTAATTAAACGCAGCAATTTATATGCTAGTGCAGCATCAAGCTCAAATAGTCCAGATATAGTTTTTATATCTGGACTTGTTTTCATTATTTCGGCGTAAATAGCGACAACTAAACCATAGTTATAGTCAATGTCGTTTTGTTTTATCATGGTGGGTTTTGCAAAAAAATAGCCTTGAAAATAATCAAACCCCATATCAAAGGCTAGCTTATAGTCATCTTGTGTTTCTATTTTTTCGGCAAGTATTTTTATTTGTTTATGCGTTTGTAACTTATTAATTATGGGTTGTATTTCACTAAGAGGTGTAATTGCAATATCAAATTTAATGAGCTTCACAAGCTTTAAAAAACGATCCCACTGTGGTTTATACACAAAGTCATCGAGTGCGAGCTTATAGTTACTATGAAATAAACCTCGGCATAGTTCATAGTTGTCGTCGGTAGGTTCAATGCTTTCGAGCAACTCAATAACAACATCTTGGCATGGTAAAAAAGCACATAAATCGAGCTTTAATGATTCAGGCCCTATATTAATAAGTGCCTTTTTGCCTGATGTAATATGACGTGTGCCTAAATTTAATTGATTTTCCATAATAAGCCTTGCTGTTGCTTGGCCTTCGGCAATATCTGGAAAATAATTTTTAGGACTATCACGAAAAAGTAGCTCATAGGCTACTACTTTTTTACTTCGATTGAATATTGCTTGCCTTGCAACAAATACAGACACATTACCTACTTCTTAGTTTTTATATAATACTAAGTAATTAAACCCTAAGCAGGCACAATTGTCACTAAACTTTAAAGTACAGTAACGATTTACCGGTATAAGGTTGTTATATAATCAGCTGCCACTTGCGGCCACGAAAAACGCATTTGCTCTGCGCTGTGCTTAATTTTATGCCACTTTTTAGGATTCTGCTTTTTAATTAAGAGAGTTTCGTCTAAACAGCTAATTAAATTACTCGTTTGTGTCGCTAACGTGTCGCCATTAAAGCTAAAACCATTTTCATGATGTTTTACCGTGTCTTTTAATCCGCCAACACTGTGTACTAAACAGGGTTGCCCGGCACGCATTGCTAGCATTTGGCTAATGCCACAAGGTTCAAACGAGCTTGGCATTAAAAATAAGTCACCTAGCTGATACATTAAATCGCCAACACCTTGACCATAACCCTTCAAAAATAAAAGATTAGAATTTCGCGCCATTGCTTTGGTAAATATGCTTTCGAGTTCTTTGTCACCCGAACCTAAAACAATGAGTCTGCCGTTATATTCATTAATAACTTGGCACACTTTATCAATAGCTAAAGCGCCATTAACCTGCTGGCACAATAACAACACTTTTTGCTCTGTAAGTCGGCCAACGCTTGTGACTAATGGGCCATTATTAATCGTTGCTTTAAATTGCTGTAGTCGTTGGTGGGCAATATAGTAACCGCTTTGTAACTGCTCGCTATTTGCCATCCAAGTAAATAAAGTGTTCTCGGCTTGGCTATAAAAATCGGCGAGAGTTGCTCCTTCAAGTGCATTGCTTGGATATTCGCAGCCATTTAAAATACCGACAAGCTTTCCTTGGCTTGCTGCATTTTGCAGATCTTGCTCAAGCCCTTCGCCACCAAAAAAACCATGCTCGTAATTACTAGGTTCAAGAACCTCTTGGCTGTAGGTTGGTGATACAACATGTATTTTATCGCACAGATTTATTGCACTGCGCATAGAGTTAAAGCAATGCGGATAACGAGGGTCACATAGTTGCTGGCCATTATAACTAAGTGACGGAAACCATGCCTCTAAGCTTGAATCATCATGTTTAAAGGGTCTTATACCTTGCAGTGCAATATTATGCACTGTGTAGGCAATGGGTAAGGTATTAAGTGAGCTATAACGTGGCTCAAACTTAAGTAAAACTGCAACGCAGGCGCTGTGCCAATCATGTAAATGTAGCGCTGTAGGGCGCTTTAATACACCTTGTAATAATGCTTCGCAGACGGCTGCATTAAATAAAGCAAATTTTGTCGCATCAGTTGCAAAAGGCCTCCCCGGTGCATCGTTACAATATACACTGCCTGATTCACTAAATAGCGGGTGGCTAATAACAATTTGGCTTACATTATTTTGGGCTTGTTGTACTTTAAAAACTGTTAATACATGCGGTTGAGCATTAAATGCAACGGTTACTTCACCTATATAAATACGCTCAAGCGGCTCAAACCCGTAGTCAGGAATAACAACGTCAACCGTTATACCTTGCTTTGCGAGCGCCCTTGGGGCATCGCGTACTACATCTGCCACACCGCCTACTTTTGCGCCTGGTAACGCGTCATTTTCTGCTGCAACCATTAATACATGCATTAATTTACTACTTC
Source organism: Pseudoalteromonas sp. APC 3691 (assembly GCF_030408135.1). Classification (NCBI taxonomy): domain Bacteria; kingdom Pseudomonadati; phylum Pseudomonadota; class Gammaproteobacteria; order Alteromonadales; family Pseudoalteromonadaceae; genus Pseudoalteromonas; species Pseudoalteromonas sp. APC 3691. The sequence continues at coordinate 18,421 of NZ_JASDCB010000053.1, forward strand.
CTTTAAACCTGTGTGGGCTTGCTCATGAATGAGCAAGCTTTGTTGTCGTGCTTAATATTTAACGTGTTTTACGCTAGCTTTTTATTCTCACGCGCTTGGCGCTCTAACTTTTTTGCAAGCTCAGTGAGCATATCACGAGTAACAAGAACGATGCCTTTCTTAGATACCCTAAAGCCGTTTTCTTCATCTGTTTTAGGGTCAAAGCCTATTTCAAGGCCTGCAGGTATTTCACAGCTTCGGTCTATTATCGCACGCTTAATTTTACAGCCTCGGTTTATAACTGCACCGGGTAAAATTACCGACTGCTCAATGGTACAAAATGAGCGAACATGCACATTAGAAAACAAGAGGGATTTTCTAACTGCGGAGCCCGAAATAATACACCCACCCGACACGGTTGAGTCCAAGGCCATACCGCGTCTATCATCGTCATCAAAAATAAACTTAGCAGGTGGTAGCTGCTCTTGATATGTCCATATTGGCCATGTTGGATCGTATAAGTCGAGTTGTGGTTCTGGCATTACCAGTTCCATATTAGCCTCCCAGAACGAATCTAGTGTACCTACATCACGCCAATAAGGTTGCCCTTCTTGATTTGGATCTCTAAATGGGAACGCAAATACATTATGCTCTTCTATAATCGCGGGGATAATATCGTGACCAAAATCTCGGCCAGAACCTTCATTTTCAGAATCTTTTTTAAGTTGCTCAAACAAAAATTCAGTATTAAAAATGTAATTTCCCATTGATGCTAAACATGTACCTGGCTTGCCAGGTACAGAACTCGGCATTGCTGGTTTTTCATCAAAACGACACACTCTATTTTCTTCATCAACGGTCATTACACCAAATGTGTCTGCAGCTTCTTCAACAGGCACTTCAATACAACATACCGTCATATCAGCCCCTTTTTGCACATGTTCAGCCAATAAAGCGCCATAGTCCATGCGGTACACATGATCTCCAGACAAAATCATCACATATTTAGGAAGCTCATGACGAATAATATCTATGTTTTGAAAAACAGCATCGGCGGTGCCACAGTACCAATCATCACCTTGGCGCTGAGATGCAGGTAGTATTTCAACCGACTCACCCAGCTCTTTTTTAAAGTGGCCCCAAGCGCGGTTTACATGTCGTATTAATGAATGCGACTTATATTGTGTGGCAATACCAACGCGTCTCACACCCGAGTTAATGCAGTTTGATAGTGGAAAATCGATAATTCGATGTTTACCACCAAAGTAAACTGCTGGCTTTGCTCGCCAATCGGTTAGCTCATGCAGGCGAGAACCGCGTCCGCCTGCCAGTATTAACGCGTAAGTTTCTCTGGTTAGGCTACTTATGTAGCGATTTGCATAATTAGGCATAATACTCTCTCCATTTAGTCTAGGCTGTTAGTGGCATGGCTTTTAGTTGTCGTTAAGTCTGTTTCACTAATATTGAGGGGTTCTAAATGCCAAATGTCTTCACTGTATTGGCTTATGGTTCTATCACTTGAAAACATTCCACTGGCTGCCGTATTTAAAATACTCATTTGTGTCCAGTAGGTTTGATCTGCGTAAGCTTTATCAACTTCTTTTTGAGCTGCTACATAACTTTCAAAATCGTGCGCAACAAGCCATGGGTCGTGCGGGCTCTTAATTGCATTTGTTATATCGTCAAATAAGCATGGCTCAAATAAATTAAAATGCCCGCTCTCGAGTAATTGCATCACATTCTTTAAATCGCTATTTTGCGATATTAAATGCTCTGGATTATAACGTGATTTAATATCGTCAATTTCGTGAGCTTGTGCGCCAAACAAAAAGAAGTTGTCTGCACCAACGGCATCTCTAATTTCAATGTTTGCACCATCGAGCGTCCCTATCGTCAATGCACCATTCATCATAAACTTCATGTTACCAGTACCAGACGCTTCTTTGCCTGCAGTAGATACTTGCTCTGACAAATCGGTTGCAGGGCAAATAACTTCCATAGCGGTTACGTTGTAGTTAGGTAAAAATGCAACGCGTAAATACGGGGCTGCTAACGGGTCTTTATTTATAACCTCTGCCACGTTATTAATAAGCTTAATAATTTTTTTAGCCATGTAATAACCTGGTGCTGCTTTACCACCTAATAAAACACAGCGAGAAACAAGCCCTTGGGTATCACCACGGCGAATACGGTCATATAAATGAATCACATGAAGTATGTTTAATAGCTGACGTTTGTATTCATGAATACGCTTTACTTGTACGTCAAACATCATCGATACGTCAAAATCAACATCGCAGCGCGCTTTAACTAAATCAACTAAACGCTGTTTGTTTTCGCGTTTAGCATTTTGCCATTGCCCATGAAATGCTTTGTCATCGTAAAAACGACGTAGGTCGCTAATTGTTGAGAAGTTCTTAACCCAGCCATGACCAATTTTTTCGCTGATTAATTTACTTAAAACAGGATTACAATGTGCAAGCCAACGTCTTGGTGTAACACCATTTGTTTTGTTATTAAACTTATCTGGCCACAGCGCGTAAAACTCTTTAAATAGGCCCGCTTTTAACAGTTCGGTATGCAGTGCTGCCACGCCATTTACAGAGTAACTACCTACAATAGCTAAGTAAGCCATACGAATTTGCGGCTCATCGCCCTCTTCAATCAACGACAATGCACGCTGTTTATTAACATCACCCGGCCATTGCTGTGCAACTTGTGCTAAAAAGCGTGCATTTATCTCGTAAACTATTTCTAAAATGCGTGGTAATAATTTTGAAAACAACGAAACAGACCACTTTTCAAGCGCTTCAGGAAGTAGCGTATGATTTGTGTAGGCCATCGTTTTGGTGGTGATTTGCCACGCATCGTTCCAATCAAGTTCGTAATCATCAATTAAAATACGCATCAGCTCTGCAACAGCAATACTTGGGTGCGTGTCGTTTAACTGAAAAACATGAAAGTCAGCAAAGTCGCTAAAGCTCTCGCCATGTTGGGAAACCCACTGATCAACTACGTCTTGAATACTTGCAGATGATAAAAAGTATTGTTGGCGCAATCTAAGCTCTTTTCCATTTTCGCTGCTGTCGTTTGGATACAGCACCATGGTAATTTGTTCAGCTAGGTTTTTTTGTGCGACGGCTTCTGAGTAACTGCCTGCATTAAATTCGGTCAAATTAAATTCATCTGTCGCTTCTGATTTCCATAAGCGTAGCGTATTTACAATATTGTTTTTATAACCTGGGACAGGGACATCGTAAGGTACAGCTAATACATCTTGTGAACTCATCCATTGACGATGCTCTCGGCCAAATTTATCTGTGTAACTTTGCACATAACCGCCAAATTTCACACGTTTTGCATGCTCTGGCGCGCTTAGCTCCCATGGGTGCCCTTCGCGCAGCCAGTTATCTGGTTGCTCAATTTGGTTGCCATCTTTAATGGATTGGTTAAACATGCCGTATTCGTAACGAAGACCATAACCAATTACCGGTAACGCAAGACTTGCACAGCTATCTAAAAAACAAGCAGCTAGGCGGCCCAAACCACCGTTACCTAGGCCTGCGTCGTGCTCGGCGTCTTCAATTGTTTCTATTGTTGTGCAGTACTCTTGTAGTGCTGAGCTTACTTGTTCATCTAAATCTAGATTTAAAACAGCATTACCTAGCGCGCGCCCCATCAAAAACTCAAGAGAAAGGTAAGCCGTTTTGCGGCGTTTTTCTTGCTTAATTTGTTGATTCGTTTCTCTGCAGCGGGCCACAAGTCTGTCGCGAATAGTAAGCGCTAATGCGTGATACAAATAATGCTGCGATTCACCCACCTTATCTCGGCCGAGGGTATAATAAAAATGCCGTGTTAAGTCATCTTTAAGCGTACTTTCATCAATAACGGGCCCTTCTTGCCAGCTTTTTACTACACACACTTGATCACTTTGTTTAACCATGACTAACATCCTCTAAATTGGCACTAAAAACCCAACTACTTTGTGCTGAAATTTCAACCATCGCATCTTCATTACTGCTCACAGATGCATTATGTACACTTGATAGAATCATTTGCCACGGCGCATTAATAGGCGAAGGCGGCATTTGGCAAAAAACTGTTTTTTTACTGGCATTAAATACCATCAGTAATGCATGATTGTTTTGCTTATCAAGTAAGCTATACATTAAAAACTGTCTGGTATCTTCATGCCAATGAGCGTCGGTCATGGTTTTACCTTGTTCGGTAAACCACTTAACGGTAAAACGCTCGTCTATATCATCTAAAAATACACTGTGTTTGAACGCACTGTGCGCGCGTCTAATTTTTAAAGCATCATCAATAAATCGTGTTAGCGAATGATTAAGTTGAGAATCTTTCCAGGCAAGCCAGCTAGTGCGATTATTTTGGCAATAAGCATTGTTATTACCCCCTTGAGAGTGCGCCATTTCGCTGCCAGCGGCAATCATGGGTACACCTTTTGAGAGTATCAAAGTAAGTAAAAAGTTCTTTTGTTGCTGCAAACGCAGTGCGTTTATTTTTGAGTCACTAGTAAAGCCTTCTACTCCACAGTTGAACGAATGATTTGCGCTGTGTCCATCTCTGCTTTGCTCACCATTAGCTTCGTTATGCTTTTCCTCATAACTCACTAAATCGGCAAGCGTGAAACCATCATGACTCGTTATAAAGTTAATGCTATTAAGTGGTCCACGTTGGCTGTGCTCAAAAATATCAAACGATCCATGCAAACGTTTTGCAACGTTGGCAATAATGCCCGTTTCACTTTGCCAAAAACGTCTAATTACATCGCGGTATTGATCGTTCCATTCTCGCCATGGCGGCGGAAATGCACCCAACTGATAGCCACCAGGACCTATATCCCAAGGCTCACTTATTAACTTAACCTTATTAAGCACAGGGTCTTGAGCTACCACTTGTAAAAAAGTATGTGCAGAGCTAAAGCCTGCTTTTGAGCGCCCTAAAATCGTCGCTAAATCAAACCTAAAACCATCAACCCCCATTACCTCAACCCAATAACGAAGGCTATCAAGAACAAGTTGTAGTGTTTTAGGGTGATCAATATTTATAGTATTTCCACAGCCGGTATCGTTTATATATACATTAGGCTGACCCTCTACTGTGCGGTAATACGCTAAGTTATCAAAGCCTCTTAGCGATAATATTGGGCCGTCGGCCCCTGCCTCTGCTGTATGGTTATAAACAACGTCTAAAATAACTTCTATGTCGGCAGCATGAAGCTCGCGCACCATTTGCTTAAACTCGTTTATATCGTCGTTTACCAAATAGTCTTTATGGGGGGTAAAAAAGTTAAGCGTGTTATAACCCCAATAGTTTTGCAGCCCTTTTCCTGTTAAAAATTGCTCACTAATAAAAGAATGAACAGGTAAAAGCTCAACTGCTGTAACTCCAAAGCTTTGTAAGTGCTCAATAAAGCTTGGGTGGCTTAACCCTAAAAACTTCCCTTGTAGAGATTTAGGTATTTTAGGATGACGACACGTTGTTCCCTTAACATGGCACTCGTAAATAACCGTGTTTGACCAAAGGTGGTTTGGCTTTTTATGCGCGTACAACGTAGGAGCAGCTACTTTTGATTTAGGTATATCAATCGCATTATTTACGGTGCTTTTAGTACCAATTGGCATTTGCCCATAATGGCGTTCACTCCATGTGAACTCACCAAACAAGTCCTTTGCATATGGATCTATAAGTAGCTTATTTTCGTTAAACAATTGGCCATTTTTAGGGTTATATTCACCCTCGACTCTAAAACCATAAAGTGCGCCGGCGTTTAATGGCGAAATATGAATACTCCAAATGCCACCTTCGTTAATATTCATCGCCATTTTTAGGATTTCTGAATGGCCACTTTTATCAAACAAACACACATAAGCTTGGCTTGCACCTGGCGCATAAAGCGCGAAGTTAACTCCATTATTGATAACACTAGAGCCTAGCGGTTCTACATTACCGGGGGCTACATCAAATCGGTTACTCATCATCAACCTTTTGTAAGTAAATAGTTGTTAAGCCACCAATGGCAATTGAAATACTGTGTTTAAAGCCATGATTTGATTCATTTGTAGCGTGAACTATCTGCGATGAATCTTTAGTTACCTCAACGCCAGAGCCAAAAAACTGAGTATTGTCTGTATTTAAAATAACCTTGTAACGCCCTTTACTCGGTACGCCAATAACATAGTTTTCATATGACGCGGGGGTAAAATTAGCAATAACAACCACAAAGTCTTTTGCGTTTTTAGCATAGCGGACAAAACTTAAAATACTCTGCTGATTATTATTGTTATCTATCCAGGTAAAGCCAGCCGCACTCGAATCTAACTCATACAACGCGGGTTGGTTTTTATAAACGGTATTTAGCGCTTTTACGGTTTGCTTTATACCGTTATGACTTTGGTGCTCAAGTAAATGCCAATCGATAGAATGATCGTGCCCCCACTCTTTTCGCTGAGCAATTTCACCGCCCATAAACAAGAGTTTTTTACCCGGGTGTGCCCACATAAATGCGTAGTAAGCGCGTAAATTTGCAAATTTCTGCCAATCATCGCCTGGCATTTTTTCAATTAACGATCCTTTACCGTGGACTACTTCATCGTGGCTTAATGGCAATATATAGTTTTCACTAAAAGCGTATACCATCGAAAAAGTCATTTCGTGATGATGATGCTGACGGTATAAAGGGTCGTGCTGCATGTAATGCAAACTATCGTTCATCCAACCCATATTCCACTTATAGCCAAAGCCTAAGCCGTTGTGCTCAACACTTTGGGTGACGCCCGGCCACGCTGTTGACTCCTCAGCCACCATCATAATGCCTGGGTTGTTTTTATAGCTGCGCATATTGACTTGCTTTAGGCACTCAATCGCACCTAAGTTTTCGCGCCCGCCGTAACAATTAGCAATCCACTCGCCTTCTTTTCGGCTGTAATCTAAATACAACATAGAGGCTACGGCATCTACACGCAGACCATCTAAACCAAATTGATGTAACCAATACATAGCATTTGAAATCAAAAAGCTTTTAACTTCAGGGCGGTCGTAGTTATAAATGTAGGTATTCCAATCAGGGTGAAAACCTTGGCGCTTATCGGCATGCTCATATAAATGGGTGCCATCGAATCGATGTAAACCATGCGGATCGCTTGGAAAATGTCCAGGCACCCAATCAAGTAAAATACCTAAATTAGTTTTGTGGCATTGCTCAACAAAGTATTTAAAGCTGTTGTAATCGCCAAAACGGCTGGTAGGTGCAAATAAACCAACAGGCTGATACCCCCACGAACCATCAAACGGGTATTCACTTATTGGCATAAGTTGCAGATGGGTAAAATTCATTTCAAGGGCGTAGCTAACCAGTTTGTCAGCAAGCTCTATATAACTTAAATAGCGGTTGTTTTCAGCGCGTTGCCATGAGCCTAAATGCACTTCATAAATACTAATTGGCGCATCAATATGATTACGCTTTTGTCTGTTTTTAAGTGCCTGAGCGCCGAGCGTTATAGGTTCTGGTTTATACTGCAGTACACTTGCAGTACCCGGGGCTTGTTGCATTTTAAATGCATAGGGGTCGGCTTTTTCGAGTACTTCTCCACTTTGAGCGGTAATTGCAAATTTGTAGCACATGTCGGCTTTAAGGCCTGGTACGAATAGCTCCCATACACCACTTGCAGGATGAAAACGCATAAAGTGGCGATTAGCTTGCCAAAAATTAAACTCACCAATAATAGAGACACTTGCAGCATTAGGCGCCCATACACAAAAGCGCACACCCTCTACATTTTGTTGAGTGCTAAAATGTGCACCAAAATGAGAGTACGCATGTTCAAGGCTGCCTTCGTTAAATAAATACATTGCCTCTGCATCAAGTGTGCTTTCAAAGCTGTATTCATCATAAAAGGTAGTGCTGCTATTTGTGTACTGAGCAATGCATTGATAAGGCGCAGTGGGCAGCGCATCAACTTTGACTATAAATAAGTCACTTTGTTGGTAGCGCTGCGCCTTAATACTTTTATTATTTAATGTAACACTCACACTTATTGCACAAGGTAAGTAAAAACGAATTTCAACCTCAGCATCCGTTTTATGTGCCCCTAAAAAGCTAAATGGGTCTTTAAATCGTCCTGTATTTAATGCATGCACCTGTGCATCGTAACTATTTTCATTAGTTGTACTGCTCATTTAACCTTTCCTTATTGAATCGATAGCAGCTAAAAGTGAGGCATTTTTGGTAAAAATTTCTTCACTGGTATGCGTTAATACACGTCGCCAATTAGGATATTCTTTGTCTGTCCCGGGGATATTAACCGGATACTTCTGCTCATCTAAATCATCTATTTGTATTGCAAATAAACGCGATTGAGAACCCGCCAAACATAATGCTAGTGCGTTATATACTTCGACTGAATTACTATGTAATAGAAGCTCGGTTGTATTGGTATGGCGATTAATAAATCGTAGTATCCTATGTTGCTCTTCTATTCGTTGTTGCTTTAATTGCTCGTATTCATTGCAAGTAATAAGCTTGTATTGTTGCTTAATATTTAAATCAGCATGCTGCCACCAACCTGTAAATGGCGGTACATCATGATTGGCTATCATTAACAAACACTGTGTTGCTAGCTCATCTGTCGATAAAAACTCACCACTGTGTTGTTTTTCAAAATAAAATAAGCTGTTAGAAAAAATACCGCTAGATGCCAAAGCCTGCCTTACCTCTGGCGGCACAACGCCTAAATCTTCTCCAATAACAATACTCTGATTAATATGTGATTCAATTTTTAAAATGGCGAGTAAGTGCTCAAACGGGTAGTAAACATAACAGCCATCTTGTTCACCATTGCTTTCAAAGCACCACCATAGGCGCCTAATAGCCATTACGTGGTCAATTCTAAGTCCACCTACATTTTGCATGTTTGCGCGAATGAGCGAGCGATAGAATTGGTAGTGATTATTACTAAGACTTTGAGGATTTAGTGCTGGAAGCCCCCAGTTTTGGCCAGCTTCGGCCCATGGATCAGGTGGAGCGCCTACACTTGCACCTTGGCTAAACAACGACTGCTGATTTTTAAATTCAGCCCCATCGCCAGCACAACCAACAGCTAAGTCGTTTATTAAGCCAATAGCCATACCTCGCTCTGCACAACTTTTTTGACACAGTGCCAATTGCATATGCGCTTGCCACTGCAGGTAATAATCAAATGTTAAGTTGTCTGATTCGAGGGTATTTAACGTAGTTGAATGAGTATTACAAAAATCAGTAAACGCTTGGCGACGCTCATCACTTGCCGTTAATTCAAACTGATTATAAAGCGCTTCAAATAACGCATATTTTATATGGCTTACATTTTCATAATCTATAAATTGATCATTACTTTTTATAAGTGTAATTACATCGTCTCGTTGCATGAGGTCATGCAGAACTGTGTTATTTTGTGCGTCTTCGCTTAATACTATAGAAATATAAAGAGGGTTTAATAAAGCCCGACTACTAGGGCTATAAGGGCTTGCACGCTCTGGCATATCAGCAAATAACAAATGCAGTGGATTAAGTAATATGTAATCCATATTTTGCGAGCTGCATAATTTTGTAAGCGTTAGTAAATCGTCAAAGTCGCCAATACCTAAATGCGCTTTATTTTTTAATGTGTAAAGCTGAATAGATAACCCTGTGCGCTTTGTGTCTTCAACTTGATAGACTTGCTCAGGCACGCACCAAATTTGTGTAATAGCGTATTGCTCACCTACCTGAACATTAGCGTCATGATAGCCAATTGGCATAGTTTCTATGGGTAGTGCCAGCTCAATATAGCGAACGCCATGTAAGTAATATTCACCTGTAACTGCCAAATTATAAAGGTTCTCAACCGCTATATTCATCCCAAGAGAAGGGACATTAATGGTAGCGGCTAAATATTGCTGGCGTTCATCTATACGAAGCTTTAAAGCACATGTTTTTTGGTCAACTAAACTCACGCTCGGTACTAAATCCTGCCAAAGCGATGCATCTAAATCATAAGTTAGTTGAGTTATTTCGGCTTTGTTATTTGTATCAACACCGCAACATTGCAAAGCACGTTTACGCGTGTCTTCGCTAAAAAACACCTGTTCACCTGTATACTTAGTGAATTCAAAGCCAATACCATGCAGGTAAAACAACTGCGAAAGAGCATCCATTGAATCGCCTTAATTAATGCGTTGAGTATTTACTATGCTGTTTTCTGTGCCAAATGTATTGCCAATATAACCATCAGCTTGGTGGTCGTTATCCCAAATGTCTCCATTTATTAAATAACGAAAGTGAAATTGTTGATCGATAGGTAAGCGTTGTTTAAATTTAAACACACCTTGTTTTTTATTAAGCTTCATTGGCACAGGTTGCCAATCATTAAATTCGCCTAATAAGCAAACTTCTTCTGCCTCTGGATGAGAAAATTCAAAGGTTACTTCAGCTTCATCTTTTGTTTTAAAAAAACGTTTATTCAACATAGCAGGCTCCAACTAAACCAAAAAGGGTACTTAATCTTTGCCACAGGCCATACAACTAAACAAAAAAAGGCGATGTGGATTCCATTCAAAATCATTAAACACGTTGTAAGTTAACCAAAACTTTATTTACGCATTATTACAGTGCAACAATTCATTTTTTCTGCACCTAAAAAGTGCGGTTAGTATATAAACAATCTTTTTTAAAAAGCGCAGTAGTACAGAGCAATATTTGAACCAACTCAGCGTATATCACACATTATTTTTCAAATTACTATTTAACTGAATTTAACGTGAAATAATCCAAAAGTATTGCCTAAATTTATAAAATTCTTTTGTTCTGTACTTTCATCAGCGATAATACACAGCATCTTAATACTCTGAAATATCATAATTTTCATGTTGAAAAAAAGCATTTTAATAACTATAGCCATCATCTTTTTAATAATAGCCACACTTGTTGGTTCTTCAATCTATACCCTTTATAGTAAAAAAGAAATCTCAGTTGATCCTAAATTAAAAGAAATCTCAGGTATTGAATTTGATAAACAAAAACGTCTATGGGCTATTAACGATGGAGGCAATGAACCCAAGCTTTACCGCCTTAACAAAGATGGTTCTATTGCCAAAGAGATTTTGGTTGAAAACGCTAAAAACATAGACTGGGAAGACATGACCCAAAACAAATTTGGGCACTTTTTTTTAGGGGATTTTGGTAATAACAAAAACGATCGTAGATGGCTTACTATTTATAAAATAGAAAACCCAATAGATATAAAAACAGACACAACCCAAGCCGAAATAATCAAGTTTACCTACCCTGAAATGGATGGCAGTCCGATAAAACCTAATGACCGAAATTTTGATTTAGAAGCATTTGTAGCACTAGGTCGTCATTTATATTTATTTACTAAAAACCGCACAGAACCTTTCGATGGTATTACTAAAGTGTATAAAGTGGGCGATCATGCAGCAAATTTTGATGCTGAACTAATTGACTCTTTTAAAACGTGTACCACGCTTGAAAAACTATGCTGGATAACCTCTGCAGCGCTCAGCCCCGATCGTAAAAAATTAGTCTTACTTGATTCAACCAGTCTTTGGTTATTTGAAAACTTTGAAGGTGATAAGTTTTTCTCTGGTGATGTATCAAAAATAGACCTAGGGATTGTTACTCAAAAAGAAGCAGTCACCTTTTTTGATGACAATACGATTGTATTTACAGATGAAGAGTTTAAAGGCATAGGCGGTAATGCTTATTTTATAAAACTTGATAAAGCCAAAAAAGAAGTTATAAGAAAAAAACCTATTTCAGAAAAAACACTTCCATAGCATCTAGTTAGCTAAGCTGAAGCATTAAAGCTTAGCTAACTTATGTGAAAGGTAATGAGTTAATTACTCTTTTCATTTGACGAATGAAGTACTTTTTCTACATCAACACCTAAAATCAACACTCCAATATGACTATTATTATCATCTAAAACAGGAAAACTTAGCTGAACTTGAAAATGATGTGTTGATGCATCATATGTGACGCTATCAAAATTAAAACCTTTTGACTGTTTAAATGTTTTAATAAACTTATTTTCATCTCCTTGCCAGTAGTCACTGGTTAGCTTACTAATAGCGATGTTTTTTCCTTGGTTATCAGTCAATATTAGCTCAGTAACAATACCTTTGAATTGAGATTGCCATTTTTTAAATACTTTAGATAACGGTAAATTAAGCATAGCTAATCCATCAGGGTGCTTTACTTGTTTACTTTCTTTTATCCATAGCTGGTCTAGTCTTTTAATTTCAGATTCACTTAAGGGAGACTCATTACTTATTTGAACTTGTTCTACTAAACTAGGTAAGTTTAGTAAGATTTTAGCGCTACTGGACAATCTATCAAGTATTTGCTTTTCTTCACTTTTTGATAGTGAAAATGGAGCCTGCGCGCAAGTATTTATATTTTCATCAAACTGCTGCATAAATTTAGGGAAGCGTTTAATAAGTGAATGCGAAGCAAATAATCCCAAAGGTACATACCTAAAAAATTCTCTTTGATATTCATCCTCATTAATGCCTAGTTTAGAAGCTGCTAATTCAAAATCGTCTAAATCAAGTAGAATTCTATCAATCCGCTTATGGTGCATAACATTTACTATTTCTTCTAATGAATTTACTTCTACCTCAGCAATAATATTCTGAGTTTTAAACCAATTAGCCTAGTAACTCCCTCTTACTGCACCATAACGCATTTTATTTTTTGGTTTATTAATGCTCTCTGGATGAGTAAACCAGTACCAGCTTTCTAAAAAGATGGGGGATGATATGCGCCCATAGGCCTTCATTTCAGGCATTAAGTGAGTTGTGAAATAACCATCTAAGCGGTCTAACTTTACTTCTCGACGTGCGCGTAACCATGGCAAGGTTTGTAGCTAAAAAGGGGCTCCCATTTCAAATGAAATACACTCAACTTGGTTGACTGCATTATCAGGTGCACTGGTGGGTAAGTTTGTTCCAAACTGAAGAGGCTCAGTTAAACCTAATAAGAAAGTAAAAAGATATCCGAGCATAATCCATTGCTAAATAATGTACAAATTAAAATAAGTGTAGCCAAACAGATTAAAATTGCATTATTTGCTGTAATTATTAGGTAACAGCTCTAATTTCCCAGCTATGCAGCGCTTACACACTTAATAAACCTTTCTGTTAGCAGTGTTACTGTAGCTTTGTCTGTATAGTGCGGCTTAACATTCTTCATAATATGCTTTGAGCAAACATTTTTAGATTCTTCAAATTGAGAATTGCAGCTAGCAACAGTATTACCTAAAGCTTCCTGATAGGCTTTATCTGCGCACATAGTTAAAGCAAAATCTGTAGCCCCAGCAATTATTTCATTGATATTTACTGAGGATGTTTCGAGTTTAAAATAGATATCGCTATACGTATTAACTTCTGTATTCTTCTTTGACGAAAAATGACTAGCTTTAGCCGTTAAATAATAACCTATAAGTATGATTGATAATATCACTGTAAAAACCGTTTTCATAATTACCCTTAACACAATAATTAGTATTGCATTGTTTATAAAATAGTTCGATTTTTTACATAAGTACGAGGGAGGGAGACTCTCTACATCCATGTCATAGGTAAGATCTTAAGAAATTGAGTTGAAGCTCAATTCATGATCAAATGGTTATTACCACACAAACCACAGAATCAAGAAAAGAGCTTCAAATGAATGCTAACATTTTTATTAATAAGTTAAAAAGTATCCTAAGTGAAAAAAAACTGAACCGACTTGGTAAACAAGTAGCATTTA
>NZ_JASDCB010000054.1:0-31644 GCF_030408135.1 Pseudoalteromonas sp. APC 3691
TCATGGCTTTGCGGGATATACAGGATGAGATACTCTGGTGTGCCATCGCTTCGCCAGGTTCAATTCCAAAGAAATTAAGGGCAATGCGAGAACGAGTGAAACGTTATATTCTTCCAGAAAAAAGAAAGCGGCCCAAAAGTAGGACCGTTCGAATTTCAAAAACTCGGTACACCATTAAGTCAAAGCATGCTTAACTGAATGGTGTTAGCCCAATGAGCGGTTTTTTAAAGTAGTTACAAAACCATTACGGCATAGCGTCTTGGTCTGCGCCTTCTTTTTCTATCACTTCAGGTATTAAATCTTCTTTGCTTACGCCCATTGCTATAGCAACAGAGCTTGCAACATAAATCGAAGAATAAGTACCAATAAACACACCAAACAGTAATGCAGTTGCAAAACCATGAATGGTTTGTCCGCCCCATGCAAACAAGGCAATCAATACTAAAATAGTCGTGATTGATGTTACAAGTGTACGGTTAAGTGTTTGCGTAAGTGAAATATCAATAATTTCTATCGTATCGTCAATGCGTACCTTACGGAAGTTTTCACGTATACGGTCTGATACAACAATCGTATCATTGAGTGAATAACCAATTACCGCAAGAATTGCCGCTAATATAGTTAAATCAAACTCTAAACCTAATACAGAAAATAAACCCACAGTAATGATAACATCGTGTAGTAGTGCACCTACCGCACCTACTGCAAAGCGCCATTCAAAACGAAACGCAACGTAGATTAAGATACAAATAAGCGCAGTTAACATGGCAAGGCCACCCTGCTCTTTTAAGTCTTCACCTACACTTGGGCCTACAAATTCAATACGGCGCATTACTACGCTGTCGTCTGCTTTTTTAAGTGCATCGATTACTTGGTTACCAATTACTTCAGCTTTTACATCGCTACCGCGTGGTGCTAAGCGAACTAAAATTTCTTGGCTTGAACCAAATAGCTGCACTGATGCATCAGCAAAACCATTATCAGCTAGTGCATCACGTACTTTTTTAAGGTCAGCCGGTTGTGAAAAACCCACTTCTACCGCAGTACCGCCGGTAAAATCTAAACCAAAGTTTAGGCCTTTGATAAAAATTGATGCAAACGACGCTAAAATTAGTAGCGTCGAGAAACCCATAGCCACTTTTCGAAGAGACATGAAACGAAGGGTTCTACTACCCAAACTTAAAATTTGCATGTCTGCTCCTTAAATCGAAAGTTTATCAATGCGTTTACCACCAACAAATAAGTTGATTACCGCACGGGTACCAACGATGGCTGTAAACATTGAAGTTAAAATACCAATCGCAAGTGTCACTGCAAAGCCCGCAATCGGACCAGTGCCCACTGCAAACAGTATAATGGCAGCAATTAGTGTCGTGATGTTGGCATCAAATATAGTGCTAAATGCGCTATCGTAACCAAAATGAATCGCTTGTTGAGGGCTACGGCCATCGGCCAGCTCTTCACGAATACGTTCAAAAATAAGTACGTTAGCATCAACCGCCATACCTACCGTTAATACAATACCGGCAATACCTGGTAGCGTAAGTGTAGCGCCCGGAATTAAAGACATAACACCTACAATTAGTACTAAGTTAGCCGCAAGCGCAAGGTTTGCAACCATACCAAAACCTTTGTAGTACACAAGCATAAACACAAGTACAAACGCAAAGCCAAGTGCAACCGCAGTCATACCCGCTTCAATATTTTCTTGTCCTAAGCTTGGACCTACTGTGCGCTCTTCAACAATTTGAATTGGCGCTACAAGTGCACCAGCACGAAGTAGTAAACTTAAGTTATGTGCTTCTGCTGGGTTATCAATGCCAGTAATACGGAACGAGCGATCAAGACGGGCTTGAATCGTTGCTACGTTAATAACTTCTTCAACCTTAATAGGCGGAAGCGCTTTACCGTCTGCATCTTTTTTACCTGATGGCTTGTACTCAATGAATACCGTTGCCATACGCTTACCAATAGCACGCTTGGTAAAGGCATTCATTTTTGCCCCACCTTTGCTATCTAGCGTAATACTTACTTGCGGACGTTGGTATTCATCAGCGCCAGATTGCGCGCCCGTAATATGGCTACCCTCTAAAATAATACGCTTTTTAAGTACAACAGGGTAACCGTCGCGGCTCATGATCATTTCAGTACCCGCTGGGATACGACCTTGGGCTGCAGCGCTAATATCTGCGTTTTCGTCTACTTCACGAAATTCAAGTGTTGCTGTCGCGCCTAAAATTTCTTTAGCACGTGCAGTATCTTGAATACCTGGTAGTTGAACAATAATACGCTCAGCACCTTGGCGTTGTACGTTAGGCTCTGCAACACCAATTTGGTTGATACGGTTACGAATAATCGTTTCATTTTGCTTGATAGCGTAGTCACGAATTTCTTTGAGTTTTTGCTCACTCATTGTCGCAAAAAATGCTTTATCGTTACTGCTGTCATCAATGTAGACATTTAGCGGGTAGCGAGTTTCTAAGAAACTCTCTGCAGCATTTTTGTCTTCTTCGGTACGCATTTCTACACGCATACGATCGGAGCCTGCTACACGGCGAACACTACGATAACGTAGTTTTTCTTCGCGCAGGTCACTGCGAAAATCTTGTTCCATTTGCTCAAGCTGGTTATCAACCGCTGTTGCCATGTCGATTTCCATGGTGAAATGTACGCCACCACTTAAATCAAGACCTAGCTTCATAGGGTTACCACCAACCGCTTTTAACCAAGCTGGTTGAGCAGGTGCCATATTAATAGCAGAAATGTAATCATCGCTCAGCGAATCACGCAGTAAGTCATGCGCTTTAAGCTGCTCTTCAACATTTTTTAAACGAACTAAAATTTGTCCATCTTCAAGTATTGTCGATTTAGCGGTTACATTATTTGTTTTAAGGATTGCGTTTACTTTGTCTACAACACTGAGATCTACATCAGCGCCTTTAGCACCTGAAACTTGTATGGCCGGATCGCGACCATACAAGTTTGGAGAGGCATATAAAAGGCCAATGGCTACCACAGCTAAAACAAGTAAATACTTCCAAACTGGAAACTTGTTTAACACGGGGTCGTCCTTATTATTTTTATAGCGACTTCATTGTGCCTTTTGGCAATACTGCAGATACTGCAGATTTTTGTACTGTAACTTCTGCTTGCTCGTTTAAAGAGATAACGATGAAATCTTTCTCTTCAGAAATTTTCACAATTTTACCCACTAAACCGCCTTGGGTAAGTACTTCATCACCTTTAGCCATCATACTCATTAAGCTTTTGTGCTCTTTAACGCGCTTAGCTTGTGGGCGGTAGATTAAAAAGTAAAAAACCAAACCGAAAATAGCTAACATTATTAGCATTTCCCAACCACCGCCTGCCGCAGGTTGACCAGCTGCTGCGTGTGCATTTGAAATAAATAAACTCATGATACTTCCTCTTTAATTTTAAAGTTTAATTTTTTATATCTGCTAACTCTGGCACATCTTGGCCTCGGCGAGCATAAAAATCTTGTACAAATTCTTCTAATTTACCTTCGCTAATTGCATTACGTAAACCTTCCATAACACGTTGATAGTAACGTAAGTTATGAATTGTGTTTAGTCGCGCACCTAAAATTTCGTTACATTTATCAAGGTGATGCAAATAAGCTCGTGAATAGTTTTTACACGTATGGCAATCACACTCAGGGTCAAGTGGCCCTGTATCTGTTTTATGCACTGCGTTACGTATTTTTACTACACCCGTGGTAATAAATAAATGGCCGTTACGCGCATTACGTGTTGGCATAACACAGTCAAACATATCAATACCACGGCGAACCGACTCAACTAAGTCTTCTGGCTTGCCTACACCCATAAGGTAACGAGGCTTGTCTTCTGGCATTTTAAACGCACAATGATCAAGGATATTCATCATTTCGTTTTTAGGCTCACCTACTGATAGGCCGCCTAATGCATAACCGTCAAAACCAATTTCTTCAAGACCAGCTTGTGATTGTGCACGTAATTCTGGGTACATACCACCTTGGATAATACCAAATAAAGCAGATGGATTATCGCCATGCCCTTCTTTTGAGCGCTTAGCCCAACGAAGAGATAACTCCATAGAATCTTTAGCTTCTTTTTCAGTTGCTGGGTATGGCGTACACTCGTCAAAAATCATAACGATGTCTGAGCCTAAGTCGCGCTGTACTTCCATCGACTTTTCAGGCGACATCATAATTTCATCACCATTTACTGGAGATTGAAATAAAACGCCTTCTTCAGTGATTTTGCGCATTGCGCCTAAGCTAAATACTTGAAAACCGCCTGAGTCAGTTAAAATTGGGAAGTCCCAATTCATAAAGTCGTGTAAATCACCATGTTGTTTAATGATCTCAGTACCTGGGCGAAGCATTAAATGAAAGGTATTACCTAAACATATTTGCGCACCAGTGGCTTTAACTTCATCTGGCGTCATACCTTTTACAGTACCGTAAGTACCAACAGGCATAAAAGCAGGTGTTTCTATTACACCACGGTCAAAAATTAAGCGGCCGCGGCGCGCTTTTCCGTCAGTACAATCTAATTCAAATTTCATATCATCCTCAATGTCGGAAAAACAGTCCAACAAGCTATAATTTAACCGCCTGATTCTACCCTTTTTGCCTCACTAATACTATTAGCTGCGATAAATTCAGTTTTGCCAATTGCCGCAAACAAAAACCCCAGCAACTAAGCTGGGGGTTTTAATATATTCGACTGAGTATTAAACAATATTTTGTTACTTACGTGTTAAAAACATCGCGTCGCCATAACTAAAAAAGCGGTACTGCTGCTCTATTGCAGTATTGTAAGCGCCCATAATATTGTCTTGGCCGCTAAATGCGCTGACTAACATTATAAGCGTTGATTCTGGTAGGTGAAAATTTGTGACCATGGCATCAACAACATTAAATTGATAACCCGGAAAAATAAATATATCGGTATCACCAAAATACGTGTCTAACTTGCCGCCGTGAACTTTAGCAGCCGACTCTAATGAGCGAACTGAAGTTGTGCCTATCGCAATTACACGCCCACCATTTGCTTTAGTTTGCGCAACAGCTGCAACTACGTCATCAGGTACTTCTATGTATTCTGAGTGCATTACATGCTCATCAACACTATCAACTCGTACCGGCTGAAAAGTACCAGCGCCAACGTGTAGCGTAACAAAAGCCATATTTACGCCTTTATCTTTGAGTGCTGTCATTAACTTATCGTCAAAATGTAGACCTGCAGTTGGTGCTGCAACTGCACCTGGCTTTTCTCCATAAACAGTTTGATAGCGCTCACGGTCAGCATCGGTATCAGGTCGGTCAATATAAGGAGGCAGTGGCATATGGCCAATATCATTAAGTATATCTAGCACGTTTTGGCTATGATCGAACTCAAGCTCAAATAAAGTATCGTGGCGTGCAACCATTATTGCCTTGGCTTTGCCTTCTAAAATAACTTCGTTACCGACCTTAAGCGACTTGCTTGCCCGTACATGCGCAAGTACGCGATGCTCATCTAATACCCGCTCTACAAGTACTTCAACTTTTCCGCCTGAAGCTTTTTGACCAAACATACGTGCTGGAATAACGCGTGTATTGTTAAAGACCAATAAATCGCCTTCGTTTACTAAATCAAGTATATCGCTAAACACTTTATGTTCTAAAGTTCCGCTTGGGCCATCTAAAGTGAGTAGACGGCTGCTGGTTCTGTCCGCTTTAGGAAAACGAGCTATTAATTCATCAGGTAAGTCAAAGCTAAAGTCAGCCACGCGCATAATTAGTAATCCACATCATTTAAAATCGCGCCAAGTGTATATGTATCGGATATTAAGCTCAAGAAATCAGCCAAACTTATAATGTCTGTTTGCGTGTTTGCCATTAAATTCTCTTGTTCTTATGGTTAAATGTCACTATTCTTATTCGGCTAAATTATTATAAGTTATATTAGGAGTGTTCAACTCGTGCCAAACCAGCTTAAATTGCTAATATTAAACGCAAGTAGTGCTGAACGTCGCGCGATTAAGGGCACTTTAGATAGCTTAAATGTATTTACCTTTATTGATGCCCAAGACAGTCAACAAGCTTTAAAGCTTTTAAAACAACACCCTGTTGATATTATAATAACGGGCATTACTGTTGGTAAAATTGATGGCTGGCGCTTTTCTAGGATGATCCGCTCAGGATTATTAAAAACACCAAAAAACACACCAATCTTACTTATTCCGCCAATTTACTGTGAGCGGATTGCCGAAACAACAGCCCGAAGCTATGGGATAGATGCTGTGCTACCGTTTGAGCACAAAGATATGCTCCCTCAAGTACTTGCGAATGTTTTATCTACTCACTTAGAAAAAAGTAGCCGGCTAAACTTATTATTATTAGAGCCACTTCAAAATACGGCCGACAAAATAAGTGAACAGTTAAAGTTAAACTTTGCTATCACTCACGTAACTTCAGCTAAAGCGGCACTTAACGCTTATAACCAACAGCAGTTTTCAATTGTGCTACTCGATGCCACTACATCAAGTGCAGAGAGCTCGAGTGTACTCGTTGAAGAAATCCTCCAGCACAATTCTAAACAAGCTATTGTTACAATTATAGAAAGTGACGATGCCGATTACGCTGAGCAGCTTTTGCTTTCGGGTGTTACCGACTTTATCAGAGCCCCTTACGATCCTTCATTTTTAAACAAAGTGTGTGACCACGCCGCACGACGTGAAGATTTTATGGTGAGTTATGCTGAGTTTGCTTACAAAGTAGAGCAGCTTAGCGTGAGCGAAGTGCGTTACAAAGAGTTATTTTCGGCTCATCAGCGTATTTTATTGCATTTGAATACGGTTGTTTTAGAGCTTGATCAGCAAGGGCATATTCGTTTTATTAACCCTGCATGGGAGACATTAAGCGGTTTTGGTGTTAAATCATCACTACAAACCCCATTAAGCGTTTATTGTAATAACGAAGATAAAGGAAGACTAAATTATACTATTAACGATATTTTACATGGTGGCGAGCAACAGCAACAAATAGAAGTAAAGTTAACCCACAAAAATGGCAATTTAATTTGGGTTGAATGCAGATTGCAGCTAATAAAAAATAGCCGTAATAACGCGACCATAACCGCAACTATCGACAATATACACGAACGAAAGCAAGCTGAGATTCAACTACGTCATTTAGCACACCATGACCCATTAACAGGTTTACATAATCGTTATTATTTTGATCAACAGCTTAATAAAATATGCCAAGATAAATACACCTATGATGGCATAGAGCATGCTGTTATTTATATTGACCTCGATCACTTTAAAATAATAAACGACAGTAAAGGCCATCATCAGGGCGATATAGTTTTAAAAGAAGTGGCGCAATTATTTAAAGCAAATATTGGCGACGATCACCTGGTATGCAGAATTGGTGGGGATGAATTTGCAGTCATACTTACCAATATGAATTTACTGGATGCACACCTTATTGCAGAAGGTGTGTGTAGTGCGATAGAAAAACATGCTTTTAAATCAGAAGATCAAATATACACTATTAGCTGCTCTATTGGCTTAACTCAAATCACGACACAAAATAATGACCCTAATGAGTGTTTAAAACAAGCCGATATTGCTTTGTATATTGCCAAAAACCTAGGGCGTAACTTAGTACATTGCTATTCAAAAGAAGATGCTCAAAACAATACACTACAAACAGGGCTTGAATGGGGCCATGAAATTCGCCAAGCACTACAGCAAGATAATATTGAACTACATTACCAACCTATTTGGGATTTTAAGGAGTGTAAAGTTGCTTATTTTGAAGCGCTTTTACGCTTAAAACTCAAAGGTGAACTCGTATACCCAAACCAGTTTATTCCCTCTTTAGAAATGCTTAACGACACATTTTTGATGGATCAATGCGTTATACGTAATGCTATTGCTTGTGTATCTAAGCACCCAGAGTTAAACCAAGTTGCTATTAATTTGTCAGCACAATCGTTCTTAGATGAACGCTTATTGCCATTAATTGAATCAAACCTTGAAAAGTATAACGTGCCTGCTTCGCGGATAATTTTTGAAATAACTGAATCTGCGAGTATTAATAACCTAAAGGCCACTCGTAAAATGATTGAGAAGCTTAATAGCTTAGGCTGTCATTTTTCTATCGATGATTTTGGAACTGGATTTAGTACATTTAACTATTTAAAGCAGCTTCCGGCACAGCATGTAAAAATTGATGGCTCATTTGTAAGCGACATGCTTAATGACCCTATAGATTTAGCGTTAGTAAAAGCAATAAATGATATTAGTCGGTCTCTCGATAAGCGCTCTGTAGCTGAGTACGTTGAAAACGAAGAGATATTTTTTGCACTAAAAGAGATAGGTGTTGATTATGGACAAGGCTACTTTATTGCACGCCCAGTACCTGTTGAAAAAGTAAAAGATGAACTTGAAAAAATTTCAAAAAATAAAACGTTTTACCAACAACAAGCTAGCCCAAAATAAACAAAATTAAACAATTTGTTACTACCAATATTACCTTTCTTGCCTATACTTTCAGTATCAAATAAGAAATGTCGTGTATTTTAATGCATTTCATTTTAAAAACATGACATTACCTTTTGGCGGCATAGTACTGATATTTATAGTGGGTTTCAAAGCTATTTAAGCTTTTAAGGAGAAAGGTATGACACAGCTAGTTATGTTATTACTGATTATACATTTTGCAATCGCGTATCAGTGTTATCGTTACGCAAATATTAAAGGCTACCCAGTTAAGGTTTTTACTGTATTAGGCTGCGTGCCTTACTTTAACTTAGTGGTATGGATTTATTTACTATTTTTACCCGAACTTGAGCCTTTTGAAAGCCATCTTAAAAATCAAAAGCAGCCTTTATAAGCTGCTTTCATTCATTTCCTATTCTTATTTAGAAAAATCTAAACTACATTGGCGCTTTAAAAATATCTCAAGCTGTTGACTAAATAACTTAAAGTCGCGGATCCGCCCCGTAGTTTTACGCCACAATATGCCAATATCTCTATATGCATCGCTTTGTGATGGTGTTGCCACCATATTTTTATTATCTAAAATTCCGGCGTTAATCGCCATTTGTGGTAAAAAAGTCACCCCGAGCTGATGCTCAACCATACTCAATAATGTATGCAAGCTTGCTGCTTCAAATGGGTTAATACAACTAGCACGGTTTAAATGACATGCGCTAAGCGCATGGCCTGTCATACAGTGCTCACGCTCGAGTAAGAATACGCTAGCCTCTGGTAATAGATTAAAGTCGACTACGCCCTTTGCAGCGCTGTAGTCCTTATGGTGCACTAAACTAAACTGATCTTTTGCCAATACTTGTGTATGAAATTTATCGGTTTCGTATGGCAGTGCAAGTAGCGCTAAATCAATATGCCCATGCTCAAGTTTATCCAGTAGCTTGTCACTCGTATCTTCAATTAATACCAGCTCTAAATCACAAAAGGTTTCTTTACAAAAGTGATACAGAGGAGCCGCTATAAAGCTAGCAATTGTAGGTATAACACCCACTGTTAATTTACCACTCAGCGGTGTTAAAAAGCTTTTAGTGAGCTCTTTTAAACTAATTGTATCGTTAATTATTTTACGAGAGCGCTCAACAACTTCTTCACCAATACTGGTAAACATAAGGCTGCGATTTTCGCGCTCAATTAGCTGACAGCCTAGTGTTTCTTCAAGATTTTGAATAGCACTGCTTAAAGTAGATTGCCCTATAAAACAGGCACTGGCAGCTCTGCCAAAGTGCTGATGTTGATGAACAGCTAATAAATACTGTAGCTGTTTGATACTTGGAAGATTGGTCATTTTTTCTTTCCACAAATAAAAAGACCCCAACACCTAGGGCATTGAGATCTTTTCAAGCTAAAAGTCTTTGAGTACTTTTTTGTTAAACCCCAAATGCGGTTCTTAGTACGTAGAAAATAACAATAGCAAGGGCAGCGCCAACTGGCAATGTAATTACCCAAGAAACTACAATGTTTCTGATAACACCCATGTTAAGCGCGCCAATTCCACGTGCCATACCTACACCTAATACCGCACCTACTAAGGTTTGAGTAGTAGAGATTGGCATACCAGTACCTGATGCAATAACAACGGTAGAAGCAGCGGCTAGTTCAGCAGCAAAACCACGGCTAGGCGTTAAATGTGTAATGCCTTCACCAATCGTTTTAATTACTTTTTTGCCCAAAATAGCAAGACCCGCAACAATACCAAAACCACCTAGAGGTAGAATCCACCAAGCAATAGCCGCTTTTTTAGCAATTTCACCATTGTTTTCAACAATATTTACAACAGCAGCTAGTGGACCGATTGCATTAGCAACATCGTTAGAACCATGTGCAAAGGCCATACAACATGCTGTTAATACCATAAGAACAGCAAACACTTTTTCAACATTGTTGAATTGCATTTGTTTATCTGCTTTTGGATCGATATTTAAGCGAGATATGGCAATTTTACCAATCACAGCAACAACTATTGCAACACCTACTGACAGTGCATAGCCTTCAGCTGAGCCTAGGTCTACACCAACGTGCTTTAAGCCCTTTTTAATTGTAACCAATGCCATGATAAAACCTGCTAAGCCCATATAAAGAGGGACATAACGTTTAGCATTTTTTAGTGGTGCATCGGTATTAAAAATAAGCTTTTGTGCACTCATGAATATTAAGTATGCAATAAAGCCTGATATGGCAGGTGTTATAATCCAACTACCTACAATACCACCTACTTTATCCCATTGAATCGCCTCAGTACCTACTGCAACTAACGCAAAACCTATGATTGCACCAATGATTGAGTGAGTTGTAGATACAGGCCAACCTAAGAACGAGGCCATTAATAACCAAGCACCGGCTGCAAATAAAGACGAAATCATACCCAGAACCATTAATTCCGGAATATCTGCAAATGGTGCTGCATCAATAATTCCTTTACGAATTGTTGATGTAACCTCACCACCTGCTAAATAGGCGCCTGCAAATTCAAAAATCATCGCTATAAAAATAGCTTGTTTGATTGTTAGCGCTTTTGAACCTACAGATGTACCCATGGCGTTCGCTACGTCGTTCGCGCCAATACCATAAGCCATAAAAAAGCCGACTGCTGCGGCAATTAAAATTAATACCGTGCCGTAAGATGCAATGATATCCATTGTAAAACCTTAATCTTTCGTGTTTGAACTGATTGTAAATTAACGAGCTAACATCAGCTCAAGACGTGATCCTACGCGCTCTGCAATATCTGCAAGCTCGCCAACCCATTCAATGATTTTGTACAAAAACATAACATCAATTGGATTTAACTCACCCTCTACATCACGTAGCTGGCGGCGTACTTTTATCTGCATTTCGTCCGTGTCTTGTTCTATGGCATCCAATTCAACTAACATTTTTTCTACTAAGGTGACTTCTCGACCTTTAAAACCCGTTTCTAGCAATTCTTCTAATTCGTTAATTGCTTTAGATGCTTGTTTAGTCGCATCTACACAACGGGTTAAGTAAGCTAAGAAATCAGCTTGCATTACTTTAGGAATGGTCATTTCACGACCAATCACTCGTCCTGCAATATCTTTTGCTTTATTGGCAATTTTATCTTGTTGAGTTACTAATTCGAGAAGATCTGTACGCTCTACCGGCATGAATAAACCACGTGGCAATTGTAATCGTATATCTCTTTTCATATCATCAGCTTCACGTTCTAAATTGCGAATAGTGATGCGAAGCTCTTCAGCTTGTACCCACTCTTCTTTAAATACGTGATTAAAAAAAGGTATCAAGGCTTTACTTGCTTGATGAACCTTCTTGATGTGTTCTTCCATTGGTTTGATAGGAGATTTTGCAAATACTCCTAAAAACGCGTTTGTAGGCATAACTGACCCTTTAATCAAATTGATATGCTTTGCAGCATGAATTTTACAGTATTAACCAAGATTGTGAACGCTTTTTATTACTTCACTAAAGCTTGCAATACACAAAGCGGCACTAAGCCGCTTTAATAGAAATACATGATGGATGAAAAATCATAATGATTTTTCTATATCTTCTTGAGATGTATGGCGAATATCTTTGCCATTAACAAAGTAAATAATGTATTCAGCAATGTTCTGACAGCGATCACCAATACGCTCTAATGAGCGAACAGACCAAACTAAGTCCATGATTTTCGGGATTGAGCGTGGATCTTCCATCATGTAAGTCATTATTTGACGTGTGATAGCTTCATATTCGCGGTCAACTTTTGCATCTTCTTTATGTACTTGAAATGCGCGTTGCACATCCATACGCGCAAATGCATCTAGTACGTCGTGTAGCATTTTTAAAACTTGACGGCCCATATTTTCAATATTTACTAATAAATCTTGCTGATCTTTAGTAAATGAGTCTAGTGCAACTTTAGCAATTCGCTCAGCTTCATCGCCAATACGTTCTAAATCTGCAATAGTTTTTGCAATTGCAATCACTAAACGTAAGTCACTTGCTGCAGGCTGACGACGAGCAATGATACGCGTACATTCTTCATCGATGCTGACTTCCATTGCATTTACTTTGTAATCGTTCTGACGTACCTTTTGAGCAAGCTCAGCATCGTTACGACTCACCGCATCAAGCGCGCTATTTAATTGCTGCTCAACTAAGCCACCCATACTCAATACATGGTTACGTACATTTTCTAGTTCTTGGTTAAAGCGCCCAGAAATATGCTTATTAATATTATGTTCCATAGTTACCTTCTCTCTTAATCTTGTACAACACGCTATAACGGGCTAATTAACCGTAACGACCGGTAATGTAATCTTCAGTCTTTTTCTTCGTTGGTGTAGTAAATAAGGTATTTGTGTCTGAGTATTCAATCAATTCGCCCATATACATAAAGGCTGTTTGATCAGATACACGCGCTGCTTGTTGCATGTTGTGTGTAACAATAACAACGGTAAATTTGTTTTTTAAATCGTTTATTAGCTCTTCGATTACCAAAGTAGAAATAGGGTCGAGTGCTGATGTTGGTTCATCAAGTAAAAGTACCTCTGGCTCAATTGCAATTGAGCGAGCTATAACTAAACGTTGTTGCTGACCACCCGATAAGCCAAACGCGCTATCGTGCAATCTATCTTTTACTTCATCCCACAAAGCAGCACCACGAAGTGATTGCTCTACCACTTCATCTAATTTACGTTTCTCTTTAATGCCTTGTAAGCGCAGGCCATAAACTACATTTTCATAAATTGATTTAGGAAATGGATTAGGGCGCTGAAACACCATGCCTACATTACGACGAAGTGCTGCTACATCTACGCTCTTATCGTAAATATTTTGACCATGGAGTAATATTTCACCTTCAATACGGCAAATATCAACCAAATCATTCATGCGATTAATACAACGCAGTAATGTTGATTTACCACACCCAGACGGCCCGATAAACGCAGTTACTTGGCCTTTAGGAATGTTCATATTTACTTTATTAAGCGCCTGCTTATCACCGTAGTAAAGATCGAGGTCTTTAATCTCTAGCGCTTTTTGATCATCCGTTAAATTTTCTAGGTCTAACTTTTGACCAATATTAGCTTGGTTTACTTGTGGAGCGACTGTAATCATTTTTGTTACCTATAAAATCTTTACTAATTAGTGTTCAAGCGATCTGAATTTTTCACGTAAATGGTTACGTATACCAATGGCCGTTATGTTTAGGGTAATAATCACCGACACCAATAAAAAGGCAGTGGCGTATACCAGCGGACGTGCCGCTTCAACATTAGGGCTTTGGAAGCCAACATCGTATATATGAAAGCCTAAGTGCATGAACTTTCTATCTAAGTGAAAATACGGGAAGTTACCATCAAGTGGTAATGTAGGGGCCATTTTCACAACGCCTACTAACATTAATGGTGCAACTTCACCTGCAGCACGCGCAACTGCCAGTATTAAACCAGTCATAATTGCAGGGCTTGCCATTGGAATAATTATGCGCCATAACGTTTCAACCTTTGTTGCGCCAAGCGCTAGTGAACCGTCACGTACGGTACTTGGAATACGAGATAAGCCTTCTTCAGTCGATACAATAACAACTGGCAAAGTTAATATAGCAAGCGTTAACGCCGACCACATTACACCTGGCGTACCAAATACTGGCGTTGGCGACGATTCTGGATAAAATAGTTGGTCTAAGCTACCACCTAACATGTATACAAAAAAGCCAAGGCCAAATACACCATATACAATTGAAGGAACACCAGCCAAGTTAATCACCGCGATACGAATCATTTTAGTGATTGCATTTTTAGCGGCGTACTCGTGTAAGTAAATCGCAGCAACAACGCCAAACGGTGTCACTATTACAGCCATCAACATAACCATAAACACAGTACCAAATATAGCAGGGAAAACACCGCCCTCTGTATTTGCTTCACGTGGATCATCAGACACAAACTTACCTAGCTGTACAAAATAGTGACCTAGCTTTGCAAAAAAGCCCATGTCGTTTGGAAACCAAACATCAAGTACTTGGTACATTGGAATCGTTACAACCTCACCGCGCATATCTTTTACAGTTACGTGGTCACGCTTAGCTTGCTTGCGTAGTGCAAATAAATCTTTTTCAAGTACACCATACTGTGCACGTAATTCAGCACGCTCTTGAGCAAGCTCAGCAACACGCTCATCAGTAAGTGCGTTATCTAGTAAGTAGCCCTTTTCTTTTAAACGAAGACGCTCAAGCTCATAGTTAATATGCCCAATGTCACCATTTTGCAAATCAAGTGCTTCGTCGTTTAAGTCTACTGCACGCTCTACAAGCTCATGTAGCGCTTCAATCTTATCGCCTTCGACTGGTTTACCATCTTTAATTACACTTTCAACATAACCATAAAAATTACCGTTTTTACTACGCTCAAATACAGCAAGCGCCGCTGGTGCTGTTTTATTTTTTATGTCGGTTTCTAATATCCAACGAAAATCTAAATCTACATATTCGCGGTTACCTGTTTTAATAAGCAAGCGCTCTATTTCTTCTTTTTCAAATTCGCTAACATCAATACCTGTCGCGGCTAAACGCGTTTTTGGTACTAACTCACGATCGTAAACTTCGCCAATCACGGTTTGCTTTGCAATCGACCCTTCAAGTTCAAATTGCACAACTTCCGAAGGCCAAAAAAAACTTAATCCCTTCCAGGCTATCATTGCTAATAAGCCTAAAACTGAAATCAAACTGATGCTTACTGCACCACCGGTCATCCAAATCCAAGGAGAACCAGACTTAAACCACTGCTTTACCATGTCGTGTCTCTCCGCTTACATCGAGCTATATTTTTCACGCAGTTGCTGGCGAACAAACTCAGCGACTGTGTTAAAAATGAATGTGAATATGAATAGTACAAAGGCCGCTAAGAACAGTATTCTATAATGTGAACTGCCTACTTCAGACTCTGGCATTTCAACTGCAATATTTGCCGCAAGCGTTCGCATACCTTGGAAAATACTCCAATCCATAATAGGTGTATTACCCGTGGCCATAAGTACAATCATGGTTTCGCCAACTGCTCGGCCAAGTCCCATCATTACCGCTGAGAAAATACCAGGGCTTGCTGTTAGTAATACAACGCGTATTAGTGTTTGCCACTGCGTTGCACCTAATGCTAATGAGCCATTTGATAAATGCTTTGGAACACTAAATACAGCATCTTCTGCAATTGAGAATATGGTAGGAATAACCGCAAAACCCATCGCAATACCTACAACAAGTGAGTTACGTTGATCGAATGTCATACCCAGCTCATTTGTTAAGTACTGACGTACATTGCCGTCAAACATCCAAAGCTCAACAAATCCACTCATCGCAAACGAAAACCAACCAATAAGTAAGACGACCGGAATAAGGATAATTGAATGAGAACCTTCAGGAATTCTATGGCTAATTTTTGTTGGCAATTTAGTCCAAGCTAAGCCCGTCGCTAACATACCTAGCGGTAATAGTACGAGTAACCCAACAATCGCAGGTAAGTGTTCTTCTATTAACGGTGCTAACCAAAGACCCGCTAAAAAACCCAAAATAACCGTTGGTAATGCTTCCATTATTTCTACGGTAGGCTTAACCACTTTACGTAATTTGCTCGACATAAAGTATGCCGTGTAAATAGCCGCCGAAAGCGCGATTGGTACAGCAAACAACATAGCGTAAAGTGCAGCTTTTAATGTACCAAACGAAATTGGCACTAATGAAAACTTAGACTCAAAGTCATCACTAGCTGATGTTGACTGCCATATATAACCTGGCTCTGGGTAACCTTCGTACCAGACTTCTTGCCAAAGTGCTGACCAAGTAACTTCTGGATGCTCGTTGTGAATATCTAATACGGTTAGTTTGTTATCCGCTAAAATTAACGCAGCATTTGAACGTGGTGCAATTGCAAAGTTCTCTATTGCACCTTCACTTACTTTACCTTGCCAAAGTTTTGCTTCACTTGTTGTGTAATACACACCTAGCTCACCATTATTGCCGGTAGTAAAAAAAGTACGACGGTAAAACTCAGTAAATATATTTAGCTTACTTTGCTTAGTCGTTTCAAATGAGCGAATTTTTTGATATTCGCGGCCTGTGTCAGTGTTTACTTCAAACCACTGCGAAACCTCACCGTTATCATTCGCAAGCATTAATGAGTTTGCACCAGCCAACAACTGTGCAGATACAATATTGGCATTTTCTTCGTTAGCTGAAAGTAGCTGAATTTGCTCTACATCACTTGGGTCACGTGTATCGTATACGTAAACTTGATTAGCAGAACGTACAAAAGTACGGGTTGTATCTGGAGACATTAATAGCTCATCTACACGCCCTTCAACATCTAGCTCTGTGCGCTCAACAACCCACTCAACTTCGCCAGTAAACATATTCTCTTCAGCAACAAAACTGCTAAACAGCACCCGTTTGTCTTCTGTAAGTGCGACAACAGCTGTTCTGTCTTCATAGTGGCTAAATGCAAAGCGTTTAATAGCTGAGCCTTGTTCATCTACTTCCAAAGCCATTTCCCCAAGAGGAAAGTCTAAACGAGGCGTTAATTTACGCTCGTTATTAGGAAAGGTGACCAAAAATTTAGGTGCTACGACCATTACAGTGCCATCTTTTAAACCAAACGCATAATGCCCTTGAAAAGGCGCGCTAGTTGCAAAGCTTGTTGCATCACTTGGTAGCTCGGCGTTTAATGTTTTAAGCTTTTTACCAAAGCTGCCATCTTGCACACTGTAAAAATCAACCTGACCTTGCTGACTGAGTAAATAAGCAACTTCAGTTTGCTCTTCTACACCTAGGCCTGCTATTTGCTGCGAATTAGCGACCTGAAAGCTATCGCGTTTTTCTACTTTTGCTGATTCAAAAATTGGCTGTACTACATAAAGAAGGTAAAAGAATATTAATAGCAGTGCTACCAATACCATTATCCCACCTGCGGTTATACCAAATTTGGCAAACCGATCTTTAAATAGACGGCTTCGATCCGTATTAAAAGTCGGTTTATTCGGATTTGAAGTCATCAAAACACCCTTAAATCTTAACGTTCTATAAATTATATTTCATCAAGATGACAGTAATGTTACAGCAGTAATAATAAGCACGTTAAAACGGTTTTAAATAAAACTAGCGAAGAAAATCGCTAAATAAGTCTCATATAGATGATTTTTAAGTGAACTAAATTATAAAATAATTGGACAAAGCATTTATCGAGGTCAATACTAAAAGAGTACTTACTAAATAAGAATGACTATTAATACCGCGTATAGTCAACACAACCATATTCATTTTTATTGCTTTAAAATTAACGATTTATAGAAAGTACAACAACACACAATTTAGATTAGACAATACACTTAATGCCTATGCATTTACTTTCTTTGGGCTTAAAAAGAGAATTATTTATGAAGCAGTTGGTTATAACTATTTTAGGGAAAGATCGCCCTGGTTTAGTAGAGAGCATCTCATCAGTCGTATTACAAAATCATGGCAACTGGCTTAGTAGTAACTTAAGCCATTTATTAGGTCATTTTGCAGGTATTATTCAACTTGAAGTTGCTGAGGAGCATTTTCAATCATTACAAAGTGCTTTAAATAAGTTACCTAAGTTAGACGTTCGTATTGAAACCGGAAACACAGAGATTGAACCATCAACACTAGAGCAAATTAATCTAGTTATAACAGGTAACGACCGTCCTGGGATTGTTCAAGAACTGGCAAGTGTAATACGTCATAAAGGCGCTAATATTACTCACTTAAATTCAAGACAACAAAGTGCACCTAATTGGGGAGTGCCTATTTTTAGCGCTGTTGCTACCGTTACTTTGCCAAATGGTATGGATAAAGACGAAGTTATTGAAGCATTGGAATCAATTACAAGTGATTTAATTGTAGATACAGAAGAAGTTTAACCTCCATTTATGCGTGCCATACAACTGACACGCATACCATTTTAGTCCATCAAAATGCTCTGCAGATTATTTAACGCAGACATAAAATAAGCCGATGCAAGCATCAGCTATTTTAAATAATCACCTTAAAGCTAATAAGAGCGAGATAAACTCAGTAATCCCGCTCTTTTATAAAGCTACATATCCATATGACGATTAGTACTTTGCATCATTTGCTTTATACCTTGCTTTTCAAGCTCTAGTATTTGTTGAAGCTTTTCTTGCCCACTTTGAGTTTCAGCGCGTTCAAGTAAGTATTCATATAACTCAATCACTTTTTGATGTTGCTCTGATAAGTAAGCTTGAATAACTTTCTCATCAAATTGCTGGTCTTTACTAATGTCTTCGAAAGTAATTAGCTCAGGATTTTTAGCAAAGTATTCATAACTGTACGTATCGAGCGTATTTATTTCAGTTATCGCTTTAAACCCGACTAAATCTTCGGCGAGTTTTTTTTCGTAATTTAGGTAGTAGTCCACCAGCATTGCATTATGTTCATCGAGTAAATCCTTTACGCTATAAAAATTAGCCGCCATTTGCGTATGAAACAAAACGGTCCAATCGTATACCTCTTTAATTGTTTTAACTTGCATGTGCATTCCTTACTTAGTTGACTGTATAGGTAATACACTGCGTAAAGCGTGCCAATTAAAAAGCCATTTAAAAACAGTTGGTTAATTTAAATATGAGTAATAACTAGCTCTTTAATAGAACAACTTACAAATTATAGGTAATTTTTATAGAGCAATGCGTGGGTAGTAACCGCACTGCTCTATCGTCTTGTTGCTTTATATTATTTAAGTCCTTGTTTGCGCCACAGTAGGTAAACCGCAGGAATAACAAGTAAGGTGAGTACAATTGCACTGCCCATACCGCCAACCATAGGTGCAGCTATTCGACTCATTACTTCGCTTCCGGTGCCTGTGCCATACAGCACAGGTAGCAAGCCAATAATAATTGTCGCGACAGTCATCATAACCGGGCGTACTCGAAGCCCTGCACCTTCAATAATAGCTTGCTGTAATTGCACTAAACTAAGTGGCTTATCTGCCTGCTCTGCTTCGATGCATTTTTCTTGATAGGCTTGGTTTAAATACACCAACATAATGACCCCAATTTCTACCGCTACCCCAGCTAAGGCAATAAAACCTACACCCACTGCAACTGAAAAGTTAAAGCCCTCTAAATACATTAGCCATACGCCACCAATCATTGCCAGTGGCAACGTAGCCATAATAATAGTGACCTCAGCAAAGCTTCTAAAATTAAGATAAAGCAACACAATAATAATCGCTAATGTAAGTGGTAATACATAAGTCAGTTTGTCTTTAGCGCGCTGCATGTATTCATACTGCCCAGCCCACGTAATTGAGTAGCCAGCAGGTAGTATTAGGTCCTTATCGAGCACTTGCTGAGCGTGCTCAACGTAAGTACCAATATCAACGCCATCTATATCAATAAAACTCCAACCGTTTAAACGTGCATTTTCGCTTTTTATACCAGGCGGTCCATCTTCAATAAATACATTGGCTACATCACCAAGTGCTATACGCTGCCCTGTAGGCGTTACAATGGGTAACAACATTAGCTCTTCTGGCGAGTCTCTGTATGCTTGCGGGTAACGCAAATTAACTGGGTAGCGCTCTTGCCCTTCTACGGTTTGAGTTACGTTTGTACCACCAATTGCAGTAGATACAACTTGCTGTATGTCGCTAATATTTAAGCTATAGCGCGCGGCTTTTTCACGATTTATATCTACTTTTATATAACGTCCACCGGCTACTCGCTCTGAGTAAACCGATGCAGTGCCTTGTAGATCTTTTAAAAGCACTTCTATTTGTTGACCAATTTTTTGAATTTCACTCAACTTTGGTCCCGCAACTTTAATGCCCACGGGAGTTTTAATACCGGTTGCGAGCATATCAATACGTGTTTTAATTGGCATTACCCACGCATTCGTCAACCCCGGAAACTTAACCAAACCGTCGAGTTCTTTTTTAAGTTTTTCAAGGGTCATACCATCGCGCCATTCATCTTTTGGTTTTAACTGAATAAACGTCTCTATCATTGTAAGCGGCGCAGGATCTGTTGCAGTTTCTGCTCGCCCAACTTTACCAAATACTGTTTTAACCTCGGGTACTGTGGCAATTAGCTTGTCGGTTTGCTGTAGTATTTCGCGCGCTTTACCTACCGATAAACCAGGATACGTTGTGGGCATATACATTAAGTCGCCCTCATCAAGTGGCGGAATAAATTCACTGCCTATTTTGTTTACCGGGTAAAAGCCAATAACAGAAACAACCACCGCGAGTACCAATGTCATTTTTGGAAATTTAAGCACCCAGTTAAGTAGTGGGCGATACGCTGCGACGAGTAATCGGTTAACTGGATTTTTTTGCTCCGAAATAACTTTACCTCTAATAAAGTAACCCATTAATACCGGCACCAAGGTAATCGCAAGCCCAGCAGACGCTGCCATAGCATAGGTTTTAGTGTAAGCCAGTGGCGCAAACATACGTCCTTCTTGCGCTTCTAAAATAAATACCGGCATAAAGCTGACGGTAATAATTAATAAACTAAAAAATAATGCAGGACCCACTTCACTCGCCGATTTAGCCACAACTTCCCAGCGGTTTTCGTTGGTAAGGGGCGTTTTTTCCATATGTTTGTGCATATTTTCAATCATGACGATAGCGCCGTCGGTCATTGCACCTATCGCTATTGCAATTCCTCCTAAAGACATAATGTTGGCGTTAATCCCCTGCCAATACATAATTATAAATGCCGTTAAAATCCCAAGCGGTAACGTAATAATCGCCACCAATGATGAGCGCACATGAAACAAAAACACCACACACACCAAAGCAACTACAATCAGCTCTTCAATTAGCTTACTTGTTAGATTATCTACCGCGTTATTAATTAAGTTGGAGCGATCGTACACAGGGATTATTTCAACGCCCTCTGGTAATCCCTTTTTAAGTGATTCTAATTTTGCTTTTACCAGCTCAATAGTTTTTTGTGCATTTTCGCCATAGCGCATAATAACAATGCCGCCGGTTACTTCGCCTTCGCCATTAAGCTCTGCAATACCACGGCGCATTTGCGGCCCGACTCTAATATCGGCTACATCACGCAATTGCAGCGCAGTACCATTAGCGTTTACACCAAGCGGAATAGCTTCTAGGTCGGCAACACTTTTAATGTAGCCTGTGCTTGTTACCATGTATTCAGCTTCAGCCATTTCAACTACCGAGGCGCCCATCTCTTGGTTGCCTTGTTGAATCGCCGTTTGAATAAGGCTAAGCGGGATACCATATGCACGTAATTTATCAGGCTCTACATTGACTTGGTATTGCTTAACCATGCCACCAACAGCAGCCACTTCAGATACACCGGGCACAGTTTGTAGCTCAAACTTTAAAAACCAATCTTGTAAGCTTCGTAGCTGACTAATATCGTGTTTATTTGTTTTATCAATTAGTGCGTATAAGTAAATCCAACCTACGCCTGTTGCATCAGGGCCAAGCTCTGGCGTAGCGCTATCGGGCAATCGGTTTGCTGCTTGGCTTAGGTATTCTTGTACTCGGCTACGCGCCCAATACAAATCAGTTTTTTCGTCAAAAATAACGTAAACGTACGAGTCACCAAAAAACGAAAAACCCCTTACAGTTTGTGCACCCGGCACAGAAAGCATTGCAGTGGTGAGCGGAAATGTAACTTGGTCTTGCACTACTTGCGGCGCTTGCCCCGGGTAAGTAGTTTTTATAATGACCTGAACATCAGATAAGTCAGGTAAGGCATCCACGGGCGTATTTTTTAGTGCAAACAATCCTCCACCCAGTAAAATTAATGTAAGCAACAACACAAAAAAGCGATTGCCAACAGACCAGCGAATAATGGCAGTTATCATAATGGCTCCTAGTGAGAACTATGTTGCATAGGTTGCATAGTAGAATGATCAATCAGCTCTGCGTTTTGCGCTTTAGTAATTACAAATTCATCATTAATAATGCTAAAAGTAAAATTAATATGCTGGGCATTTTCAAACTGAGTAATATCAATATCTGGCGCTAATACAAAGTCCATTGTGGCGGGTTCTCGATTCCATTTTTCAATGGCTTCTCGACTAATATTTATAATGCGATTTTGTGTATCTATGGCATTAATAGTGCCGTTAACCGTGGCGCTTTGTGGCTGCATATCCATGTTCATATTAGAGTCTGAACCAGAATCCGAGCTCATACCTGAGCTAATACCAGAACTAGGCATTTCCATTCGCTTAAAGTCAGAGCTTTTACTCGATTCAGAGTCTATTAAAAATTGCGCTGAAGTCACTACCGTGTCACCTGTCATTACACCTGACAAAATCACCGCTTCATTACTATTAATTTGCCCAACGTCGACTTCTACCGATTTAAAACGACCCTCACCTAATGCAATAACTACACGGTTTTGATGCTGCGTGCGAATTACCGCTTCTTTAGAGACTGTAAATTGCGCCTTACTCGCTTTAGCGTGAATGCTCACTTGTGCAAACATATTTGGTTTTAACCGATGATCTGCATTTTCAAACCTAAGCCTTACACGCAGAGTCCGGTTTTTAGCATCAAGCGCGGGGTAAATGTAATCAACCTTACCTTCCCACTTTTGACCTTTTAAGTAATCAAGCGTCATTGTAACGGGCAACCCAACACTCACTTGTTCTGATTGGCGCTCGAACACTTCCGCCTCTACCCAAATTTCATCAAGCTGGGCAATACTCATCATTGATGTGCCTGGTTTAACGTAAAAGCCTTCTCGTACTGTTAGCTCATCTACCACACCACTTTGCTTTGCGTAAAAAGTAATATTTTGCATTATCTTTTTATTTTTTTGTAAGCGCTCGATAAATCCATCAGACACATTTAACGACTCTAAACGCGCCTTTGCAGCCCGAATTAACACGGTATTATTACGATTAACCGCCAATAAAAGCTCTTCCTGTGCGTTCACCAATTGTGGTGAATACAATGTATATAAAGGCTCACCGGCTTTAACTTCTGCGCCTTGTGCTTTAACATATAAACTTTCAATCCAGCCTTCTACACGCGGATGAATGTGAATAAGTTGGTCTTGGTTATATTGCACATAACCCACAGTATTTATATCGCTGTGAAGTGTTTTAAGCTCTACTTTGGCAGTTCTTACACCAAAGTTATTAACTACTGCAGGCGAAATAGTTACAGCACCAGGTCCATCCTGAGCGTTGCTAGCGTTTTCATACACAGGTACTAAATCCATTCCCATTGGCGAAAGCCCTGGCGTGTCACGCCTGTAATTACTATCCATAGGGGCTACCCAATATAAGGGCTGTTTGTCTGCGCTTTGTTGTTCATTCATTGCCGAGTTGCTAGGTAAAAACTGCATTACTAAGCCGCCTATTAACCCAAAGGCGCCTGCGCCAACTAAGGCGGCAACAAGTAACTTTAAATTAGTATTCATTGTGTAATTCTCCAGTTTGCTCGCTCATTACTTGGGGGTCTAAGCTACTTGCATAATAATTAAGGCGGGCGGTAATAATATGTTGATCTACTTGAATATTCAGTGCATCAATTTTGGCGTTAAGTTCACTAATGCGCGCGCGCATCACGTCAGAAAAATCCCCGTCGTCGCGTGTATAAGCATTTAGTGTTGCCTGAGATTGCTCTGACATTTGCGGTAATAACGTATTTTGATAAAGCGCATCGCGTTTTTGCAAACGAGCGAGTTGGCTAAACTCCTTAAAGTACATGCCTTTGAGTTTTTGAAGCGCCACCAGCTTTTGTGTTTTAGTAGCTTCTGCACTCGCAATAGCCGATTTAACCTGTTGATCTTGTCTGTTATCAGTAAACAATGGCAAATCAATACTAAACCCTACAGAGAGTAAATCAGCTCGCGACTCACCCATCGGGGTATCATCCCGGTAACCATAACCCACATTAACGCCCATCTGAGGTTTGTAGCTTTGCTTAGCGAGTGCAACTTCGGTTTGCTTTGCCGTTACGGTTTTATCTATCGCAATAATTGCGGGATGCGTCATAAGCAACTGTATTAGCTCATCAAATTCAAGGCTCGCAAAATCAACCAGCCCTGCGGTTTTAGTAAACTCAGTATTTAAAGGCTGCATAAGCATATTCATAGGTAACCACTGTGCTAAACGGTTTTTAGCACTTTCAAATTGCTGCTCAAGCATAACCAGCTTATCTTCAAGACGGGTGAGTTCTAATTGCGCACGAATAATATCTTGCTGACGTGTTTTACCTAAGGTGCTTGCGTAGCTTGCTTCGGTAATGTCAATAAGTTGAGTAAATAGCCCTTTATCTAGCTCAATTAAAGCAATACTTCGCTGAGCACGATACGCGTTTAACCACGACTCAATCACAATTGCTTTTACTTGTGCTAAGCGATCGGCGCGCTGCGAAGGGTATTGTTGAGCAGACTGTGCTAATGCTTTTTGTCTAAGCGCTAAACTATTCCCTCGGCTAAACTTTTGGCTCAAATCAACTTTAAGCTGCGTCATCCCTTCTTGATCAAACGCATAACCGTTAGTAGGTAAGTTGAGTAAGCCAACCGTTAAAACAGGATCGGGTAAGGTGCCAGCGGCAATGCTTTGCGCTATTGCTGCATCTTCTTGGTAGCCACTCGCTTTTAGCCATGGCTCATGCGTTAGCGCATAATTAAGCGCTTGCGTTAAGCTAAGCGTTTGCTCATTACTAGTTTGCTTTAGTGTTTCGGTATTTAGGTTATTTTGATTGTTTTGCGCATTAACGGCTGTGCTAAATAACACAACACTACATAATACGACTTTAATACTTACAGCGTGGTTCATCACCTGCTCCATCTAAAAATAAAAGAAAATCTTAAATTAGGAAGCAAAAAAGGTGTTTAGGAGTTACCAATAAACGGGGTTACCGCAATTTTTACATACACCTATCCTGCTATTAAGCAGACATAGGAGGGCGGTAGAGTGAACGAGGTATATTAATTTGTGTAGTAAATACACGTACATTTACTTTTTCAGATTCAAGTAAAGTAACGCTAAATAAAGTATCAACATTAAGCATTGAGTTAGCAGCGCAGCCACTCATAGGGCATTTACAGTCATTTTGTGGCGTACTTTCGTCGTCGCAACAATCCATCTGCATCATATTTTCAGACATGCTAACGACAGCTGTTGCATCACTACTTTGTGTCATTGGCATTTGGGCATGCGTTGCTGTCTTAGTTGGCATATGTGGCATTTCGCATACCATAGCTACAGACGCAACTGCCTGACCCACAAAAGTGAGCAGTAAAGTTATCATGAGTAAACTAGAGTAAAAACGTTGCAACATTATGCCTTTTAATAAACTTTAAAATGATTGTAAGGTAACCTAACGGCAACCACAAATACTTTAATTATGTAGACTGCGGTTTAGCAGGTGTTTTAATTAAGTTACTCGCGATAATTGCAAATATACAATATGCGCTAAAATACCAAAACCCTTCACAAAATTGTGCATTCATAACAAGTAGCTCGCCACTTTTACCATGGGCGTTACCTGCTAAGTAAGTCACTATTAATGCAATAACAAATACATCAACCATGCTCCACTTACTTAATGCACAAATAACCAGACCGAGCTTTTGCTTAAACCCATTCAAAGGTAGGCAACAATAAAGCAACTGTAATAATAGCTTTAAGCTTGGAATAACAATAGAAAACAACCCCACTAAAGCGGCTACAAATAAATTATTATTGCTAGCAAGCTCTTTAACTGTGCCTAAAATACTTTGTGTTTTGTTATAGGCGCTAATCTCACCTTCTAACTTATCAAGCCCTAGCATGTTCGAGAACATCATTAGCATACTGCGAGTTCGACCATCGCCCTCTTCAGCCAGCATTTCAATACCCGCTTGCGCTAGTTTTGATTTATCTATGTTGCCCTCTATTGTTAATACTGGTTTTGTAATACCAGGAAACAATAAACAAAGAGCAACCACTACACTTATAACCGACAACCAATTACGCATATTTATTCTGCTATTGCCTCAATAATGTCGTCACTGTATAAAACAGCATCCAGTAAAAAATTAAATATATGCCCAACATGTTGTTCGGGATTTATTTTAGCTAGTTGAACCATCGCCTTATCAATATTATCTACTTCAAACTCTTTTATTAGCGATAAACACTCACCTAAAGTGCCTTTTTCAAGTAGTAACGCATCAGATATTGCAGCATCTAAAGTAAACTCTTTAACTATGTCTTTTAAATCGCCATCTAAAATGGCATCAAGCACAGAAAACAAACCCACTAGATAGCCTTGCTCAGTCAGTTCTTTATTATTTTGCTCTAAAATAAGCGACATAAATTGTGCCCGAGTTAAAGCAAGCTTAGTTAACTCAGTTGGTTTTTCGACCCCCAACTCACTAATTGCTAATACACGAACAAATTGCCTTATTGTATCTTCACCTAAATAAATAACCGCTTGTGAAATAGAAGTAATAACTAAATTTGCTTTGCCTGAACGCGCGTTAGCCAGCTTTAAAACCCTGGCTGTTATGGCTACATCTCTGGCCACTCGTTGATGAACTTCTTTAAAGCAAAGTGTTTGTTTTGCTGTAAAACGCAATAGATCAAAAACAGTTAACTTTGAAGGCTCTACACCTTTATACGTAATCATTTCTGGGCGAGAAAAAAAGAACCCCTGAAATAAATCACAGCCTGCCAATTTTAATATATTAAATTGTTCATGCGTCTCTATTCGTTCAACAATTATTTTTGCATGTGGATTTGCGCGTTTTATTTTTTTAATGCGCATATTGGTTTTAATAACCGGATCATCTATCTCAATTTTTATGTAATCAACATGTGCTAATAGTGGCTCCCATTTTGGATCGCCATCGTAATCATCAAGTGCAAAAACATACCCTTCTTTTTTAAGTTCTTGCACACGCTCAGCAACCGCAGGAATATTACCCGTGCGCTCTACTATTTCAATAACACTATTTTCTGGCAATAAAAGTTTGGGAAAGTTATCGAGAATAGTTTCTGATGACAAGTTTATAAAAGCTAAATGATGCGCGGTAAGTCTATCTAAACCTACCAACATTAATGCATTAAAAAACAGGCGGCTTGTCGCATGCACATCAGAAGTGCCCACAGGAAACGCATTATTGGCTGAATCTCGATAGAGTAGTTCGTATGAGAAAACATTCTGATCTATATCAAAAATAGGTTGCCGGGCGACAAACTGAGTTATTTTTTGTACCTCATCAGGTATGTTATTTAATTTCACTTGGCTCTAAACCTATAAATAAGAGATGGCAAAACAGCCAATAATACGTGTACTTTAATGCAACTCGCATAAGATAAACATAGTAACCATTACAAAACAGCTAAAACTACACAATACTCATATAATAACTTTAATATAAAAGGTGGAGCTTTGACCAACTTTTTTCAGATATTAAAAGTTTGTCTTTTGCTATTTATATTTTCAACTTTAGCAAAGCCTAACACCACGCCCTTAAAATATAATGTGGGTGCATCTGGCAAGCATTATCCATTTTATACAAACGATTCAGCCAAACCAGGCATTCCCCCCCGGAATAATCAAAAAAGCACTCAAGGCTATATAAAAAGTATTAAAGATAAGTGTATGAGTAATATACCCACACAAAATTAAGGGACTAATGGCGCAGAGCTCGTGTTTTGGAGTATAATAGCAGCAATGTTAACTCGACCAGAATCAGAAAGAGCCCCATGAGTATTGAAAAAGCCTTAATCGAACGTAGTAATAATCAATGTGAATTGTGTGCAGCCACCGAGAACTTATCTGTTTATGAAGTACCACCGGTAACTGAAACCCACTCAGATAAATGTATTTACACGTGTCAAACATGTAAAGATCAAATCGAGAATAACAGCGAAATAATGCCTACACATTGGCACTGTTTAAACGATAGCATGTGGAGCCAAACTCCTGCAGTACAAGTTGTAGCTTACAGAATGCTTTCGCGTTTAGCGCCTGATAATGGCTGGGCACAAGATGCGCTAGACATGATTTACCTTGAAGAAGACACGCTAACCTGGGCTAAAAAAGCACTTGCCGAAGATGACGATTTAAAGCATGTAGATAGTAACGGTGTAGTACTTCAAGCAGGCGATACTGTTACCCTAATTAAAGACTTAGACGTTAAAGGCAGTAGCCTTACCGCTAAACGTGGAACAGCTGTTCGTAATATTGGCCTAACCAGCAACCCTGAACATATTGAAGGGCGAGTTGACGGCCAGCGCATTGTTATTTTAACTAAGTTTGTTAAAAAATAATCGTTTGTTTTTAATTATTAAAGGCGCTAATGCGCCTTTTTTTATGTTTAAAATAAGTTAAGGAATGATTAAGTAACTAGGTAATACACTAAGGACATAATATTGAGTAAGGATAACCAACATGGAAAAGCATCAAGCAGTATCTTCGCGTAAAAAGGCAGTTGCAGGGATTGGCTTATTGGCGCTTAGCGCTTTTGCAGTAACTGGCTGCGGTGAGCAAACTAAATCGACTGAAAACACAGAAATTGCAGAAGCAATAACCAGCCTAACTATCCAAGCTAGCTACAAAGATCGCAGTATGCTTCGCCCTGGCTCGCAATTAATAGTTACGCTTTCCAATGTATCTAAAATGGATGTAAAAGCCGATATAATCACACAAGAAGTGATTGATGTAACCCAAGCCCCGCCATTTACCGTTGAGCTAATTTATGATGCCAGCAAAATTAGCGATAAACATCGCTATAGCCTAAGCGCCAGAATTATAAATAAAGACAAAGTGCTTTACACAAGTACAACAAATCATGACCCGTTTGCAGAATCACAGTTAACTACCCCCTATAAAATTGAGCTTTCAAAAGTGTCGACTCAAAAACCCGATGTAACACTCACAAATACTTACTGGAAAGCAATAACAATAAATGCTCAAACTGTGAATGTTACAACTAAAGAACCATTCATTCAGTTCAATAAAGACCACCGCGTTAATGGCTTTTTAGGCTGTAATAATTTTAGCGGAAGCTA
The DNA here is from genome assembly GCF_030408135.1 of Pseudoalteromonas sp. APC 3691. Taxonomy (NCBI): domain Bacteria; kingdom Pseudomonadati; phylum Pseudomonadota; class Gammaproteobacteria; order Alteromonadales; family Pseudoalteromonadaceae; genus Pseudoalteromonas; species Pseudoalteromonas sp. APC 3691. The sequence continues at coordinate 29,567 of NZ_JASDCB010000054.1, forward strand.
TAGCACCGAGCAGCAAACAATTACACTTAGTCAGCTAGCAAGTACAAAAAAGATGTGCTCGGATAATATGAGCCAAGAAGCGGCTATGTCTGACGTACTTAGCAAAACTTCAAAGTGGGAAATAACAGGTGAATCACTAAAACTTAAAAACAGTCGCGGTAATACGCTTGCTACTTTTAGTGCGGTTTATTTTAATTAATATTTAGCTCCCTTATATATATTACCTAACACATTCGTATTGATTTTAAATAAAATGCCCAGCAAAGCTGGGCATTTTATTATTCGTTATAAGCGCTATTTAAAGTTACTCATCAACGAGTTGTTCACTTCTGTAAAAACCACTTGGCTCACTTAACAAACTAACAAGTTCAGGCATTATTGCATCCATTGTTTGCTTTAGCTTCCATGGAGGATTAATTACAATCATGCCCGATGCTGTCATACCGTGTACGTCAGTATCCGCTTCAGTGCCTAATTCAAATAACTGAATGTTGCGCATTCCTGAATCAATTAAGCCCTGCTCCATATTATCAATGCGCTCTCTGTCTACTACCGGATACCAAATCATATAAGTACCTGTAGCAAAACGCTGATGAGCTTTAACTAAGGTTTTTACAACCGTTTCGTAGTCATCTTTAATTTCGTACGGAGGGTCAATTAACACACACGCTCTGCGAGATGCTGGTGGTAATAATCCTACTAAGCCGGTAAAGCCATCTTCTCCACGTACACGAATAGAGCGCTTACCTTGCATGTTTTCTTCAAGTAATAATAAATCGCGCGGGTGCAATTCAAAAAACCAGCCCTTATCTTGGCGGCGCAAGTAATGCTCTGCAATTTTTGGTGAACCTGGATAAAATGCAAGTTCGTCAGTGTCGTTAAATGACTTAATTAATTCAATGTACTCATTAAGCTCAGCATGTTCACTTTTATGTTGCCAAAGTTTTTCAATACCATCTTGATACTCTTGCGTTTTTTGCGCATCAGCAGCTGCCAGTTCAAAAAAGCCAGCACCTGAATGCGTGTCTATATAATCAAGCGGTTTATCTTTAATTGTTTGATAATTTAGTACTTGTGCCAGTACTAAATGTTTAAGTACATCGGCAGGATTACCCGCATGAAATGAGTGTCTGTAACTAAGCATTATTTATTTTCGCCATACGCAATTTAATATCGTAAGTGAACCATAAGCACTAGGCTTTGGCAACTTACACCAAGATAAGAGAGTGTTAAAGTGAACCATTTCTGAATGAAAAAGCTCATATGCTGAATTATCCCTTAACACAGAAGAAAAATCAGCTAAAACCACCGTAAATGCTGGCAAATCAACACACTTTGCTTTACATTTGCATGACATTAATTACAGTTATATGAGCGCCTTTATGAACAACACTACTCTTCAACAACTCGAACAACTGATCGATTCTTTAATCGAACGTAATAATCAATTACAAACAGATGTTGCTACTTTAAAAGAACAGAGCACTAAACTAAGCGATGAAAACGAATTACTACAGCTTGAAGCTTTAGAAAATGAAGAAAAGCAAAAAGATGCCAGCACTACTTTATCTGGTCTTCTTGATAAATTACAAAGCGCACAACAGGCTAGCTAATGTCTGAGCTGCAAAACCAGCGGGTCACTGTTGAGTTGCTAGGTAAAGAGCAGCAATTTGCTTGCCCCGAAGGGCAGGAAGATGCATTAATAGCAGCAGCTAAAAATCTAAATGACTTAGTTGAGCAAATGAAACAACGCTCAACCGTTAGAAACGATCAAAAAGCCCTACTAATGGCAGCATTAAACTTAAGCCACGAATTGCTAGAAGCAAAAACACAGGCTACAGTTGAACAACAGCATCAAGACCAATTGATTGATAAACTCAGTCTGCATTTGGCAAATGACCCCAAACACCATCGAGTAGGGTGAGGCTTATGCCTCATCCCTCTCACAGAACCGTACGTACGGACCTCGTATACGGCTCCTGTACCCTTCACATTTTATCAACTTATTTCCTAAACGCTGATAAAGCAAGCCATCCCGTATTCACTTTTTCTATTGGATATAAACCAAGCTCCTCAAA
>NZ_JASDCB010000055.1:0-31228 GCF_030408135.1 Pseudoalteromonas sp. APC 3691
AGGGATAGCCACGCGGTATGAAAAGCTTGAACGAAATTATCATTCAATGCTCGCTTTAGCATTTACTATGATGTGGCTACCAATGTGGGCTGATTGATATATGTACTACAAAGATCAACAGCCCCTAGAACAATTTAATCCAAATATACTAACTAACTTACTGACTACAAATAACTTTACTTAGATAACCCATTGCAAAAATATAGATAAAATACAATAAACAACTAGTTATGAATTTAAAAAGTAATACTATTTGGTCGCTTTACTCTTTAATTAATACTAAAAGGGGGGTATCCTGCTGGAAACACGTATGAACTTACAAACGTATTTCAATATAGAATTTTACTAAACTTTAGAATAAAAAATTAATGTGTTTGATGCCCGTGGTATCTGCGACTTACTTATAAAAAGGGACTATAAAGTGAGATTTGAACAATTAGAGCAATTTGTAGCACTTGGTGTATTACGTCATTTTAGACAAGCTGCTGAACAAACCCAAATTAGTACTTCAGCGCTAACGCGCAGCATTCAAACACTTGAAGATGAAATGGGATATGAATTAGTTAAACGCTCAACACGCTCAGTTAAATTAACGCCAGAAGGCGATCTTTTTCTAGAATATGCTAAAACAACCCTATCGGAACTTGAGCTAACGAAAAAGCGGATTTTTCAATCAGTAAACGGTAATGCCAATGAAAAGCTCGTTATTGGGTATACCAATAAGGCAAGCAGCATAGTACCTATTTCTTGTGGACAGTTTTTAGCTCAATACCCTCATATAAAAATTGAGATGCAGCTACAAGATCAGCAAGAGCTAACGCGCAAACTCCAACAGGGTGAAATAGATATAAGCGTATACTCTCAAGCTATTAACAGCATTGGTAGTGACATTCACTTACCAGATCAGCTTGTATTATTTGTTTCAAAAAACCACCCTCTTGCCCATAAAAACGATATAAGTAAACAAAACCTTGATAGCTACCCGATGTTTGGCTGTTTCTCTGAGTCTAAACAAGTACAAACTATGCTTAATGAAGCGATTGATTCTTTAAATAAATCATCAAGTATTAAAGTGGGCAGTATTGAGCAAGTAATGGCAAGTGTAGTTAAATCAGATCATTTTGCTATTGCAAGCATTGAACATGCTAATGCAATCGCAGAGAATTCTGAATTAGTACAACTTAAAACAAATAAAGGTTTAAACCACGAACAACTCGTTGTACAAACAAGCCAACAGACGTCGATTACTGAACATGTAGAGCATTTACTATCGCTTATAAAAAAAGCGGGTGCTGCATTTAGCTAATCTGATGTTTCAAAAAGTGCGGCACAATAAACAGTAGCTTTTAATAGCTTTTCGGCTACACTGTCGCACCTTTTTTAAACAGCTGATGTGAATGAACACACTTTTTGGTCCTGATGTCTATTTAGATGATATAGAACGCCAAGGATATACCGTAATTCATAACGCGCTTATTGCCGATTTAGTTAACGATTTAGTTGCAGACTGCCACCGTATAAACCCTCACTTTAGCCTTGCTGGTATTGGTCGATTAAATGACTTACAAATAGATAAAGCCGTACGTACTGATAAAACCTATTGGTTTGACGGCAGCTCTCAAGCACAGCTTACCTATCAAGCAATAATGCAAAGTATAAAGACCACGTTAAATCGCAGTTTTTTTATGGGGTTATTTGATTACGAATGCCATTATGCAAAATATACACAGGGTGATTTTTACAAAAAGCACTTAGATACATTTAAAGGTCGCTCTAATCGAGTATTTACAACGGTACTTTATTTAAATACGCCTAAGCAAGGTGGCGAACTTGTTATTTATAAACCTAAAAGTAAAGAGATAGAAATAACAATTAAACCAACTGCTGGCACATTAGTAATGTTTGAAAGCGAACGCTTTGCCCACGAAGTACTTCCCGCCGTTGACGATCGCTATTCTATTGCAGGCTGGTTTAGAAAAAACGCCTCTATTAGCGGCATTATTGATCCGCCCCGATAACTCCTAATAGAGCATTTTAACAGCCTTTATTGAGGTTTTTAAAATGCTATTGGGTATGAAAGTAATAACCCTATAAAGATAGCCAAACCCACGTAATGATTATTTAAAAACGCTTTAAAACAGGCATCTCTTTCACGTTTATGAATAAGCGTTTGTTGGTATGCCAATAGGCCCGCAGCAATACTTAAACCAACGCCAAACGCGACACTTAAATGATTGCTTATACCAATAAAAGCAACCAACGCTATAAATACAGCATTAAGTAAAAAGATAATATGGCGGTCGTATTTACCAAATAAAATAGCGGTTGATTTTACCCCTATTTTTAAATCGTCGTCCCTATCAACCATCGCATACATGGTGTCGTAAGCCACTGTCCAGCAAATATTGGCTATAAATAATAACCATGCCTGCTGTGGTAGTGCATTAATTGAAGCCATATACGCCATAGGAATAGCCCAACCAAATGCAGCCCCTAAAACAACTTGAGGTAACTGTGTATAGCGCTTCATAAAGGGGTAACAAAAGGCTAAAGCCAAAGCACCAAAAGAAAGCAAAATAGTATTAACGCTAAGCATTAATACTAAAATGAACGCAATAACTATGAGTAGTAAAAATAGACTAAGTGCTTCACCACTACTCACCTGCCCTGAAGCTAGCGGCCGTTGAGCTGTGCGTTTTACCGAGCCGTCTATTTTTCTATCTGCAAAATCATTAATTACACACCCTGCGCTACGCATAACAACAACGCCCAGCGTGAATATAATAAGGTTGAGTAAGCTCGGCATCCCACTATTAGCAAGCCATAAAGCCCAGTATGTTGGCCAAAGTAATAACAAGGTACCAATGGGCTTATCTATACGCATTAACTGTATATAATAAGGAATATGTTTTGGCTTTAAAGCGGCTAATTTCATGAGTATAAATATGCTCCAGGTAAAAACACTTCACACACTAAAAACTTATATTCTTTGAGTGAGAATACACTTCGACGCCCTAGTAAGTTTTTCTCGGGTAAGTTCAATTTTGTAACTAATTGCTGAATAGGGTGCGTGTCATCAAAATAAGCAATTTCTATATCCGTTCTTTTTAATGCTGGGTCCTGAAAAATCACATCACCTAAAGGACGCTCGCCCATATTGTGCAAAGGATTAATAGAATCATTTTTCGGAAGCCAGCTTTGTGCGTACACCACAGGTTTGTTATCGCACAGTAAGAGAACTTCTCGATTCATAGCTGTTTTAGCTGTGCTGTTTAGTAGTAAGTTTTGCTCTGGGCTTAAAGTAAATAACTGCTCACTTAATACCTTTACATTAAAAGTTTTTGAGTTGCTTTTTAATTTAGCCGTTAATGAATTCTGTTCAAAAAGCCACTCTTGCTCTAGAGGAGATAAGTCACTTATATAAGAAGTGGACTGCCAATTAGCAGATATAGACAGAGGATAAGTAATCATAATAGCTCAACAAAATAAAAAACAACGAGATGATACCATTGCCAAAGCTTTTGAAAAAGTGATGTTTTATAACCATAAATAATTGCTTGGCGCTGTTTATTACCTACTATTAAGTATAAACTATTTGTAACAAGTTTTAAGAAACGCTTTAAATATGAAAAAAATAGTATACGCAGGTCTTTTTACGTTCTTTGTAAGCGTTATTAGCTTTACAGCTCGTGCTGAATCCACAGTTGGTTATTTTGGTTTTGAGCCAGATATAATCACCAACTACATTGGCGCATCAAGTAAAAAAATGGGCTATGTGCGTGTAACTATTGATTTAATGCTTACTGATACTTCTGATATTGCACTGGTTGAACACCACACGCCATTACTTCGTGATGCCCTAGTAGAGATTTTATCTAAAGAACCAGAAGAAAAAATAAAATCACTTACTGGCCGTGAAGAAATACGTGCAAAGTGCGCCGAAAAACTAAAAAGCCTGCTAAAAGAAGAAACAGGACAAGAGATCATCCGTGAAGTCTTGTTCACTAAATATTTATATCATTAGTATTTAACGTTTTGCGTTAAATATTTTGGCGGTATAGGCAAAAGCCATACCGCTAAGTAACCCACCTAAGTGCGCCCAATTAGCCATACCTACAAACAATACATCAGCAAACCCAAGCACTAACCAAATCAACATAAAGCCAACAATAGCCGTACTTACAAGCGCAGGCTTGTTAGGATTTAAAAAGCTATGAATCCAGCAAAAACCAAGTAGCCCATACACCACACCACTCAAGCCGCCAAAATTGGGGCCAACCATTAAGTATTGTGCCCAATTACTTATAAGTGCAGTTACTAAAAACAAACCTATTAGGGTGAGTTTTCCGCATTGTTTTTCGATATTGTCACCAAGCGACATCCACCAAATTAAATTAAACACTATATGCATCGCGCTAAAATGTACGAGGGCGGGCGTTAACCAACTTAAAGGCTGCGTAGGTTTAAACTGCATCATGGTGTAAATGGTCTCAAAACCACCTAGTAAAAAAGCAAAATAAACTATAACGCTTACAATACTTACGGTTTGATTTAACCAGCTAAGCGCTTTAAATCGCGTCATTAGATTAAGTGATTGCCCTTGGTATTTAAGCGGCGATTGTGTGCTACCTACATCCCATGAAGCTTGTTGATAGCGTTCATGGTTAGGGTTTTGTGTAAATTCGGCCCATAAAGGTTGTATTTGATGAAAATGCTCAGGCGCAACACTAATAATGACATTGCTACCATCTGAGGAGCTTAATTGTCCTTGTAAACCTTGGCTTTTTAAATAATCTATAAAGCCCTGTGCGGCGCGCGGGTTATTTAAACTGCCAAGCTCTATCATCGCTCTACTTTCTCGCTGTAAGCAGCTTCCCAAGCTGTAAAGCCGCCATCCATACTGTAAACGTCTTCAAAACCTTGCTCAACTAAGTAGCTAGCTGCGCCTTGTGAGCTCATACCGTGGTAGCAGACAATAATAATTGGCTGATCGAATTCTTTTTCCATCATAAATTGTGCGATATTACCGTTAGAAAGTGCTTCTGAGCCTGGAATGCGACCGGCTTGATACGAATTAGGATCGCGAATATCTGCAATTACCACGTCTTCTTTATCTAAAAGCTCTAACGTTTGCGCTATAGAAATATGTTTAAATGCCATTGAAATCTCTTTAATTAATAGTATAAAAAAGGCGGCTAAAGCCGCCCTTCTTGTAATTTAGTGAGGAACTAATCCCAGTTTAAAATTACTTTACCTGACTGACCTGAAATCATCATATCAAAGCCAGCTTGGAAGTCATCCACAGAATATTGATGTGTAATGATTGGGTTTAAATCTAGGCCAGATTGAATCAAACTTGCCATTTTGTACCACGTTTCGAACATTTCGCGACCGTAAATACCTTTAATCACTAAACCTTTAAAAATAACTTGGTTCCAGTCAACTGCCATATCAGATGGTGGAATACCCAGCATGGCAATTTTACCGCCGTGGTTCATATTATTAAGCATTGAATTAAACGCGCTTGGCACACCTGACATTTCAAGGCCAATATCAAAACCCTCTGTCATACCTAGCTCTTTCATTACATCTTCAAGCTTTTCATTGGCAACGTTTACAGCGCGTGAAGCCCCCATTTTACGTGCTAAATCTAGGCGGTATTCGTTTACGTCGGTAATTACAACGTGGCGAGCACCAACATGTTTTGCAACAGCTGCTGCCATAATACCAATTGGGCCTGCACCAGTGATAAGTACATCTTCGCCAACTAAGTCAAACGATAGTGCGGTATGAACTGCGTTACCAAATGGGTCGAAAATAGAAGCGAGTTCGTCAGAAATATTATCTGGAATTTTAAATGCGTTAAATGCAGGAATAACTAAATATTCGGCAAACGCACCTTCACGGTTTACACCTACACCCGTTGTATTACGGCATAAATGTACACGCCCTGCACGACAATTTCGACAATGCCCACACGTAATATGCCCTTCGCCAGATACGCGGTCGCCAACCTGAAAGCCACGAACTTCTTGGCCCATATCAACGACTTCACCAACATATTCATGGCCAACAACCATAGGCGTTGGAATTGTTTTACTTGCCCATTCGTCCCACTTGTAAATATGTACGTCGGTACCACAAATAGCTGTTTTGCGAATTTTAATCAGTAAGTCGTTATGACCTACTTCTGGCTTTGGTGCATCTGTCATCCAAATGCCCGGTTCTGCTTTTAATTTAGATAATGCTTTCATAATCCACACTCAACTAAAAAACCGAAGCGAGGCTTCGGTTTAAAATAAAATTAAATAACGCCCATTTCTTTACCAATACGGGTAAATGCATCGATAGCTGTATCGAGCTGCTCAATACTATGTGCCGCTGAAATTTGTGTACGAATACGCGCTTGCCCTTTTGGTACTACAGGGAATGAAAAACCGGTTACGTAAATGCCTTCAGCAAGTAATTTATCAGCCATTAACGAGGCTACTTTGGCATCTCCTAGCATTACAGGGATAATTGCATGATCTTTACCTGCACATGTAAAACCAGCAGCTTCCATTTGCTCACGGAAATATTTAGCATTTGACCAAAGTTTAGCGCGAAGCTCGCCGCCATTTTCAAGCATTTCAAGTACTTTAATTGATGCAGTAACAATTGAAGGCGCTAATGAGTTTGAGAACAAGTATGGGCGTGAACGCTGACGTAACCATTCAACAATTTCTTTTTTACCTGATGTATAACCACCTGAAGCACCGCCCAGCGCTTTACCTAATGTACCGGTGATAATATCTACACGGTCTAATACATTACAGTACTCAGGTGTACCCTTACCGTTTTCGCCAACAAAGCCAACTGCGTGAGAGTCATCTACCATTACAAGCGCATCATATTTATCGGCTAAGTCGCACACAGCTTCTAAATTACAAATAACGCCGTCCATAGAAAACACGCCATCGGTAGCAATTAGTTTAGTTTTAGCACCGGCTTCATCTGCTGCAATAAGTTGCTTCTCAAGCTCAGCCATGTCGTTATTTGCATAACGAAAACGCTTAGCTTTACATAAACGTACACCGTCGATAATTGATGCATGATTTAATGAATCAGAAATAATAGCGTCTTCTGCGCCTAAAATAGTTTCAAACAAACCTGTGTTTGCGTCAAAACATGAAGAATATAAAATAGTATCCTCTGTTTCTAAAAACGCACTGATTTTTTGCTCTAGTGTTTTATGGATATCTTGAGTGCCACAAATAAAACGTACTGAAGCCACACCAAAACCATGATTATTTAAACCATTTTGCGCCGCTTCAATTAACTCTGGGCTATTAGCTAAACCTAAATAGTTATTAGCACAAAAGTTGATTACTTTACCTGATGCAACTTCGATTTGAGCTTGCTGCTGGGACTTAATAATACGTTCGTTTTTATACAAACCTTCGGTTTTTACGTCTTCAATTTGCTGTTGTAGCTGGCTAAAAAAAGCAGATGCTCTCATCTAGGTTCTCCATATATTTGAACGGGTAAACAACCGCACTTTCGCGGCTGTTTATTATGCGGGGTATTGTAAAAGTTTAATGGGTAAAATGCACGGTTTGCAGTTCGTCGCAAACGCCCTCAGTTGGAAGGAATTCCTGCCAGTTTACAGGCTGTTTATTTATGTGTTTAAAAGTGCAGGTAAACTACTTATAGAATCGATAATTAAATCAGCTTCTTGCTTAGCGCTTTCGTCAAAGCTTTGCCCTGAACGCACTAAAACGCGTGTAGTGATGCCCGCTTTTTTCGCAGCCTTCATATCACTGAGTTTATCGCCCACCATAATACTGCAAGCAGGGTCGATATTATGCTCTTGTATGCCTTGTAATAACATACCTGGCGCAGGCTTTCTGCAACTGCACTCTTTCAAATATTCAGGGCGCGCTTTTTTAGGGTGATGCGGGCAAAAATACACATCGGTAACTGCAATGCTGTGGGCACTAAGCTGGTCTTTCATCCAGTCGGTCAGTGCTAAAAAATCAGCTTCGGTGTAATAACCTCGACCAATTCCAGATTGATTAGTGACGATTATGATTTTATAGCCTGCATCATAAAATGTTTTACAAGTGCTAAAAACACCGTCAATAAATTCAAATTTATCGCTTTGATACACATAACCATGATCAACATTTACCACGCCATCTCGGTCTAAAAAAAGCGCTTTATTTTTTTGTTGTGCATTCATTACAAAGACTCTTTTTGTACAACATGGTCAAACATCGCTTTTACATCATCAACTGTAATTTGGCTCATTAAATCATCGCCTTTTACGCGTGTCCCCCACGGTACTTGCTCAGCCGTTTTACCTGTTTGCTTAAACAAGTTTTGATGATAAACCTCTACCACGTAGTCTTGATATAAATAAGGACCTGTGCGTGCTGGATTTGAATGTGCATATAAACCAATAACCGGCGTACCAACTGTTACTGCCATATGCGCAGGACCCGTGTCGGGGGCAAGCACTAAGCTGCCACGCTTTAACACGCACAACAACTCTTTGAGTTTTGTTTTACCTACTAAATTTAAAATAGGCGTGTTGCTGTGCTCAATAATGCTATTTGCTAGGTTAATTTCAAGCTCTGTTGGACCACCCGTCAATACCACCTTAAAGCCTTGCTCGCTTGCATAATCAGCCAATGTGGCATAACGATCAGCGAGCCAATTACGCTGCGCTTTACTAGCTGCGGGCGATATTACTAATAGTTTATTAGTTAGGTATTCTGGTGTTAGTAACTCATCTGCAACCGCTTGGTCTTGCTCGGTATATGGCATGTTCCAACTCGGTTTATAATCAGAAACACCAATGGCTTTTGCAAAACCTTTAAAGCCTTCAAGAACGTGCGCCTGAGCTTGTGGATCTATTCGTTTATTAATAAATAAGCTATGTAATTCTTTTGAACGAGCCCTATCGAACCCTATTTTTACTTTTGCAGGAATACAACGCGCTACAAACCCAGCCCTTAATGCAACTTGCATATTAAGAAGCACATCAAACTTTTGGTTGTTGAAGCGTTGCTTTAAGCTTTTAAGCGCTGCTTTGCCTTGCTTTTTATCAAATACCACCAGCTCAACACCCTGTAAGTCAGCAAGTAACATGGCTTCTATTTTGCCAATTACCCAGGTGATTTTTGCATTCGGGTGTGCTTTTTGAATGGCTTGTACAGCACTCACACCATGACATACGTCACCAATGGCAGAGAGTCTTAATATACAAATAGATGAATAATTAGGAGCTTGAGTCACACATTCCCTTAGGTATTTAATACAAAAGCCGATCTTAAATTATAATCACGCTATTGCAAGCACTTATCCTGCGCTTTAAAACGCGCTAATATAGGCCTATTATTTAGCAATTACACAGAGCTATGTTTAAACAACACGTGCAAGGCAATCACACTGTATTAAGCCACCCTAAATACACAAGCCAAATTACCCTCGATTGGTTTGATACAAATTATTGGCAACAACAAAATAAAATTGTGGGTGCTAAAAAAGGCAGAGCAACAGCATGGTTTTTTAAACAAGACAAATTAACAGCCGTACTTAGGCATTATTGGCGCGGTGGTTTAGTGGGTAAATTGCTAAGCGATCAATATTTATACCCAGGGCTTGAAAAAACCCGTGTGTATAAAGAGTTTAGCTTAATGACTAAGCTTATAGAGCTTGGTTTAAACGTACCCACCCCTATTGCAGCTAAAGTAACCCGCAGCGGGTTAATTTATCGTGGTGATATTATTACCGAGGCCGTTACAGGTGCTAAAAGTGTACTCGACATATTAATTGAACGTTCATTGACTGAAGATGAGTTGGAGCGCATTGCTAAAACAATCGCGCTATTTCATTCAAAAGGCGTTTACCACGCTGATTTAAACATTAATAACATTTTATTTAATGATATTGGTGATGCGTATATTATCGACTTTGACAGAGGTGAAATAAGAACGCCTAACCCACAGTGGCAACAAAGTAATATAACACGCCTTGAGCGCTCATTTTTAAAAGAACAAGGTCGAAATGATGTATTTAATTGGCAAGTGAATGACTGGCAAACTCTGCACAGCAACTACCTCAAAACACTCGCTAATATAAGTTAACTTAGTTAGCCAATGCTAAATACTGCAGAGCAACCTGCTCTGCCTGTACTTGTTTTAGAATATCTGCGTTTTCTACATTTGGCTTATCTACTAGCACCTGCTTAACGGCATTGGCTAATGCCTCACTTTGTTGAACGGGTACTAAATATTTACTCAGCTCGCCTGTTAATATCTCGCTTGGTCCAAATGTACAATTAGTGCTAACTACCGGAGTACCCACCGCTAAAGCCTCAATTAATACCGTTGGCAATCCTTCAAAATCAGAACTCAAAACTAAAGCTTTGGCATGCTTAATCCAGTTGTACGGGTTTTGTTGAAATCCAGGCACTACTAACTGTTTTTCTATGCCATATTGCTGTGCAAGCTTTAGCGCTTTAGCCGGTTTATTACATAAAAGGACTAACTTGTATTTTTTATCAAGCTTTGCAAATGCTGCAAATAATATATCGTGGCGTTTTTGTTTGGCGAGTCTTCCTACATGAATTAAGTAAGGCTCATTTGGGATATTGTTATTTTGCTCATTTGCTTGCTGTCTTATTTTTTCAAAATCGAACGGGTTATAAATAGTCGCGATTGCACTTGGGTTAATTAAATCCCCTTGTGTTATTTCTTTTTCAACACCCTTTGATACGCAAATAAGTGATTTACCATTTAAGTTTTGCTTACTTTTTTTAAGGTATAAGTATGAAAATGGACCTAACTTTTTTTGACGTGCAAGTTCTGCATTGACGGAGTTATGAATAACAAAGTGAACATTTTTGATATTACTACGTGCAAGTAAATTATTACTTCTATCAAGGTTAGAAAGCACTAGATCAATATTGCCAATCTCGCTTTGTTTTTTTTCAAACCACGCTTCTAATCGCAAAATACTATTTTTTCGCTGCCAGAATCTATCTACCTTAGACGCTCTATCAGAAAAAAGACTATCAACATTAACTATATCAGGAATGTCATACTCAGCGTTGCTAGCAAGAGATAAAATAGTGATATTGTGATGTAGTTTCGCCATTTTTTCAGCCAAAGTAAGCATTACTTTTTCAGCTCCTCCCCCCACTAATGAATCTATTACAATAACAACATTCATCAACTTTCCCCTGCAAGCATACTTTTTATACTATTAATTATTACATCGTAACTATTTGAATTATCAAGCTGGTTATATTTATCAATAAACTCACTATAAAAAGGCTCGGTAATAACTTGAGCTATTTTTGTAGTGATTTCATCTATATCAAGATTTGTTTTAATTACAACACCCGTATTAACACAGTGATCCAAACGTGTATTTTGATCTTTAGAAATTGCACATGCAACAATAGGTGTTTTAACGGCAATTGCTTGTAGTAGGGTATCGCCGCCACTCAGTAATGCAACTTTAGCTTGATTCATTAATGCTAAAAAATCAGTGTGTTGCAAGCTTGTTAAACAAATTAGTTCATCACTTTTGGGAATGATTTTATTATAATTTGGACCAAAAACAACAACACCTTTTAGGCCTGTGAGTTTAGTTATTTTAAGTGCAGCTTCAAAATATATATCAGAACAGTTTAGGTTGTTTACACTATGGCCGCCTGAACCCGCATTAACAATAAAGTAGTCATTCGCTACTAAATTATAGCGATTTAAAACATCATGTTTTTGCTCGCTAGAGGCAAATGCAACAAAAGGCCCTACATTGCGAGGGGGAGCCAAAGAAAACATGTCTAACTTGGTAGTTTCTGTCCATGTAAGTGGCTCAATACAGTAATCAGGTTGAACCACCCAATGTGCATCAATTAAATTTACCCTGTTAAGCTTTAAGCCTTTAGCACGTTTTTTAGCATGCTGAGATATAAATACTACCTTGGCCCCAACTTTTTTAGCTGCTTTCATGTGGCCCGCGCGCCCTGCACAATCGAAAACAACGACATCAGGTTTAAATTGCGCTATAAAAGCGCAAACAGAATCTAGCTCTTTAGTTGCTGAGTGTTCGAGCAGTGTAGCTTTAAAAGGACAAGTTTTAGCATAAGGAGTATGCTTATTTAATATAAAATGAATATCGAGAGAATCAGCAACTTCTGCCTGTAAACTTTGAGCCAACAACAACGAGCGCATATACTCACCAATGCCTTCTGGCGATGATACTGGAATAAATAAAAGTCGTTTGTTGCTCATTGCATTCTCAATTTCCTATTTGAGCAGTAGTATATCAATCAGATACTTCATGCGATAGACAGGTTACATTTTTATGCATTAAATTAACGCCAAAAAATTGATTATTTACTGCATTCCACCGCTTTGATTGATAAACTTAGCCACAATATAAATCACAAGGATCTGAACTTTGCGAAACAGAATTTTTCTTCTCTCTACTCTTTTTTGCGCAGTAAGCGCATCAGTAAATGCTGAACCCTGGGTAAAGCCTGATGATTACGGCCTAAGAGCTGATATTCAACAATTAGCTGATGCGGGTGTTATTTTAGCACCTGTAACCACATACCCGCTTATGTGGAAGAGTTTTATAAGTGATGTTGAAAGCATGCCGCTGGAGCAATTATCCCCAAGTTTACAGGATGCTTTATTACGCGTTAAACACCGTTATAAATCAGAGAACAGTAGTTCGCATAGCGTTCAATTTTCAGCATTTGCAGCGACAGATCCTATTGTAGCAACAAGCTTTGGTGCAACTGATACTCAAGAAACCGAACTTTCTGCTGCTTATTCCTATTTAGGTGATAACTTTGCGGCTAAAATAGCTGTAAATTATCGTAAAGATGGTAAAAAATGTTTAGTTGATGGGAAAACGACTGATGATATAGCCACTGATGAGCAAGCTTTAACTGATTGTAACGACACCTCATTTGATGACAGCTACTTAGCATATCGCTTAGGTAACTGGATTTTTAGAGCGGGTGCTGTGGAACAATTTTGGGGCCCAGGTGTTGATAACAGCTTAATTATGTCTGGTAATGCAAAACCACTCCCTGCATTGAGTGTTACTCGAGAAAAAAGTACCGCTTTTGAAACACCATGGTTAAGTTGGATCGGCCAATGGGGCTTTACTGCACAAATGGCAAAGCTTGAATCAACGCGTGTTGTTCCTGATACTTTACTTTGGAGCAGCAGATTAAACATTCGTCCAATACAACAATTAGAAATTGCCGTGAGCTGGTCTGCTCAATGGGCTGGTGACGGACAACCTGGATCTGCAGGAGACTTTATTGATGTTATCACTGGGCAAACAGCATGTATTGATGGCAATGATAGTTGTGATAGTCAGTTAGAATCAAAAATTGGTAATCAGTTAGCGGGTATTGACGTTCGTTGGTCAGATACACTTTTTAATCAACCTTATGCTGTATATGCCAGTACAATTGGCGAAGATGCTAGTTCTCAGTTTAAACCAGCCGATAGAGCCTATTTGTATGGTGTGCAAACTACACAACGAATATACGATCAAAGCGTATTAATAAATGTAGAGTATATAGATACAAGTGTTTCATGTTCAGCTGAGTCTACAAATGAAAATTGCTACTATGAGCACTCAGATTACAAATCTGGTTATCGTTACCACGGCCGTACAATTGGTTCAACTTATGATAACGACGCCCAATCAGTTGTTTTAACTTTATTAGGCCAGCTGTCGAATGGTAATGATTGGCAGGTAAAACTGCGCAGTGTTGATTATAATAGTGACAATCGCGATCGTTATCCTAACAATCCTGACTTAGGAAATACAATTACTAAAACAGGGTTTAACTCTAAACAGCTAGAAGTACGTTACAGAATGCTTTCTATGGGCGGCCGCGTCACTTTAGGTGCTTTTGCATCAAACAATGATGACGTAGATAATGATACATCGGCATTTGCCAAATATGAATACAACTTTTAATACGTTACTTTTAATAAAGTAACGTATTAAAATTAAAAAAGGGATGAAAACACCGTTTTCATCCCTTTTCTTTTTAATAAGTAAAATCAGTAGTTACTGTTTTATTTTACTAATCACTTTTGATGTTGAGCACCCATCTAAAAACTCAAGCACTTCAACTTTTCCGCCATGGCGAAGTACATGTTCAGCACCCGCTATTTGTTCTACGGTGTAGTCGCCACCCTTAACTAAAATATCAGGGCTTATTTGCTCGATTAATTTAGCGGGTGTATCGTTTTCATCTGGACTGCCAAACGGAATAACCCAATCAACTGATGAAAGTGCGCTAAGTACCATTGCACGCTCATCTAGCGGGTTAATAGGACGATCTGCCCCTTTTAAACGCGTAATAGATTCATCATTATTTAATCCAACAACGAGTCTATCGCCTCGTGCTTTAGCTTGTGCTAAATAACGCACATGCCCAGCATGTAAAATATCAAAGCAGCCATTAGTGAATACAATTGTTTCGCCATTTTGTTTGGCAAATTCAATATGTTGAAGTACATCATCAAATGGTGTTTGGTAATGCTCGCCGGTAGTATGTAAATACTGACCAAGTTTACGACTTAACTCTTCTGGCGAGACCGTTGCTGCACCAAATTTACTAACCGCTATACCTGCCGCTAAATTAGCAATTTCGACAGCATCTTTTGGTTCCATGCCCGCACCAAGCATAACCGCGAGTGTCGCTATAACCGTATCACCGGCCCCAGTTACATCGCTTACTTCAAGCTCTTGTGCTGCAAAATCAAACTTTTCATCTGCATCAATTAACGACATACCTTGCTCAGAACGTGTAAGTAACATGGCTTTAATGCCATTTTTGCTAATTAAATCACGCGCACTTGCTGCTAAAGCCTCTTCTGAATCGGTTTGACCGCCCGCTGACTTAAACTCATGTAAATTAGGTGTAATGTAATCAGCACCTTTATATAAATGTAAGTCAGGTGATTTAGGGTCGATTAAAACAGTTTTTCCAGCGCCCTTAGCTAGGCTTACCATTTCTTTAATTAAGCTTAAAGATCCTTTGCTGTAATCAGAGAACACAATAAAGTCGTATTCATCTAGTACAAGCTCTAAGCGGTTTAGTAGTAATTGACTATGTTGCTCAGTAAACGTTTCTTCTAAATCAAGGCGAACTAGTTGCTGATGGCGACTAATAACGCGCATTTTAGAAATAGTCGGTAAATCACACACACTGACTAATTGTGAGCTTATTTTTTCACCTTTTAAAATGGTCTCTAAAATCTGCCCACTTTCATCTTCGCCAATTAAGCCCAGTAAGCCAACTTTTGCATCTAACCGTGCTATATTTTTTGCAACGTTAGCTGCACCGCCCGCTTTGTCTTCAAATTTACTTACTTTAACAACAGGTACTGGCGCTTCTGGCGAAATACGCCCTGTGTCGCCATACCAATAACGATCTAGCATTACGTCGCCAACAACTAATATACGTGCTGCCGATAAGTTTTTTAATAACGATAAATCCATTACTGCTGCTCCGCAACAACCATATCCATGGCTTCACATAACCAGTGACCTATAAACATGTGAGCTTCTTGAATACGTGCTGTTTCGTCATTTTTTATAATAATAGGTAACTTAGCAATATCTTTTACTTTGCCGCCATCCCGCCCTGTTAAAGCGACTGTAAAAGCACCTAGTTTATTTGCGGCTTCTAATGCTAAATTAATATTGTTGCTAGTACCTGATGTAGTTAAACCAATCACTAAGTCTTCTGGTTTACATAGCGCTTGAACTTGACGTTCAAACACCGTATCAAAGTGATAATCGTTGCTGTGTGCTGTTAAAATTGATGTGTCGGTGGTCAGTGCCATAGAGGCAAGCGGACCACGCTCTAATTTATAACGCACTACAAATTCCGCTGCTAAATGCTGTGCATCGGCTGCACTACCGCCGTTACCAAACCATACAATCTTGCCACCAGCTTGTAATGCACTATGGCATGCTTCTAACAATTGCATAGATTCTTGATGATAAGCCTCCATCGTTTCAAATAATGCCTGATGACGGTTTAATGTTTCAACGTAGCTAGTTGCCACTGAATCGATAATTGACATGAAAAAATTCCTCTTGGAACTGAAATGGCAGGAAAAATTAAATTCATTATTCCATAATTTTATTTAATTGTGTGTATTTTATCGGGTTATAACTGAACCCAGACCATATTTTATAACGAGTATGTTTAGAAAACGGCTATTTCACGGTAAACTAACGCCACTTCCCTTTAAGAAAGATCAGTATGGCACGCATTTTTTACTCATTCGCATTAATTATTATTAGCCCACTGATTGTATTTTATCTCTATATTTTACGAGGTAAAAAAAACCAAGGCTATCGTGCACACTTTAAAGAGCGCTTTGGGTTTGTCGGTAAGTCTTTATTTACGGTTAAAACTAAACCTTTAGTTTTTCATTGTGCTTCTGTTGGTGAGGTACTTGCCGCAACGCCACTCATTAAAGCTTTGCAAAAAGTGCATCCAAATTTAAATATACTTATAACCTGTAATACTCCAACAGGCAGAGAGCAAATACTTAACCAGTTCAAAAACTCTGTGGCGTGTAGCTACTTACCAATCGATTTTCCGTTTGCGACAGCCCGATTTTTAAAGCGTATAAAGCCACAAGCATTATGTATTTTAGAAACAGAGCTATGGCCAAATTTAATGGCGATAAGTCACAAAAAAAATATACCGGTACTTGTTATCAATGCAAGACTCTCTGAAAAGTCACAGCAAGGCTATCAAAAGGTCGCTAAATTAACGCATATTATTATGCGCTCAATTACGGTACTTGCGAGTCACAATAAAACAGATGCTAAACGTTTTATAGAGCTTGGTCTTGAGACTTCGAAAAGCCATGTAACAGGCTCTATAAAATTTGATATAACACCAAGTGAAGAGCAATTAGCTAAAGTACTCAACCTTAAACAGCTTTATAACAGTAATGAAGACAATAACGATGAACGCTTTGTATGGGTGGCAGGCTCAACACATCCTGTTGAGCATGAGCTGGTACTTTTAGCCCATCAAGAGTTACTAAAAAAGCAACCTAATGCATTACTTATAATTGCCCCGCGCCATCCAGAGCAATTTGACAAAGTGGCAGAGCTTTTAACGCAAAGCCCACTTAGCTTTAGCCGTCGTAGCCAAAATAACTACAACAATGAACAAGTACTTCTTGCTGATACGCTTGGTGAATTACAGTGTTTATATGGCGCTGCAAACGTGAGCTTTATTGGTGGCAGCTTAATTCGCAGAGGTGGGCATAACCCACTGGAATCAGCAGCGTTTTCAGTAGGTGTAATAACAGGTCCACACACATACAATTTTGACCATGTTTATCCCGAGCTAACAAAGTTCAAGGGTGCTGTAGTGGTTGATAGTAACGACGAACTCGCAAAGCAGCTTATAACGTTTAGCCAAAACACAAAAGCGTGCCAAACCTTAGGTATTAAAGCTGCGCAATGCGTAACTAAGAACCAAGGTGCTATACAAAAAACACTTACCATTATTAATCAATATTTAGAGCCAAAACCGTGACCAACATAGCTATAAGCCAAACCCGCGAATGGGTATCATCTGTTATTGTTAAATATAACTTTTGCCCGTTTGCTCGAAAAGAAGTAGAAAATAACTGTATTCATTACATAGTAAGTCCAGCAGCAAGTGTGGATGATGCTGTAATGGATATGCTTGAGCAATGTGTTGAGCTTGACCGTGAACCAGAGCGCGAAACAACCCTTATCATGTTTGACAATGGCTTTAGTGACTTTGAAGACTTTTTAGACTTGGTCGATTTAGCTAATGCACTTTCAGTCGCGCAGGGCTTTGAAGGTAAGTATCAAATCGCTAATTTTCACCCAGATTATGTATTTGCCGACAGTGATGAAACCGATGCCGCAAACTACACAAATAGAGCGCCCTTTCCTACATTGCATTTAATCCGCGAAGCAAGTATGAGCGAAGCACTTGATAGTTATAACGAGCCTGAATCTATTCCTGAGCATAATATAAATCTAGCAAGGCGTAAGGGGATTGATTTTTGGCAGCAGTTACTTGAAGGCTGTAAAAAACCGAGCGCTTAAATGCTCGGTTTAATTTTGGTTTGTAAAAAAACTTTTGCAAAACAAGTAATACCTAAGCTTATTTTTTAACCCAATTACCATTTACTTCAACGTAATGACCACTTTGGGTTTTTTCAATTGTTTTAGCGGCAGCAAGCGCTTCTACTTGTGAAAGTGACAAGTTATTCTTTTTAGCGAGCTTTAAGTACTGCGCTTTACGCTTTGCATTTATGTCATCAACAACGGCTTTTGCTTCTGCGTTTTGTACAACAAGCCCTAAATAACCAGAGCTATCCTCACCTACTAAACCTTGGTTTTTAGCGTCATCAAGGCTAATAGCCCACGCAGAGAACGACATACATACTGCACTAACTAACGTAATAATGTTTAATTTTTTCTTCGTATTCATGTTCTAGCTCCTTAAAATAACTCACTGTCGTCACTAAATAAATTGTCGAGTTCTTTATCTACTTTTACGCGAATTTCGTGATCGACCTTCACATTTAAATTAATAGTAATGGGCTCTTTAGCAGACACCTCAACACGATGCGTGCAAGCACTTAGTGCACTAATAGCACCCAGAGCGAGCAGTACTTTTATCAATAACGACTGTCTCATTATTAGTTTCCTTTTTGTGAGTATTGTTGCTCAACTTTTTGTGTAATTTCGTCACTTAAACGTAGTGCGCGTAAAAGTGTAAATACGTTTTCTTCGTGGTTATAATTAAAGTTAACCTGCTGCTGCTCTGCTTTATTATAGCCTTGCAAATTAACCCCTAGTTTTAACCAACCATCATTTTTTAGTGCCACACTGCTATTAAGTTTTTGAATATCTAAATTAGTTAATAGCCCTAAAACAGGTTGTAACTCTTGCTGTTGCTGCATTACTGAATCAAAAGCGGCATTATTGGTGATTTTTAAATTACCTGTTCCTTGGCTAAATAAACTACCGTCAATTATTTCAATTTTTCCACTATCAAAATGGACAGGTAAAGACCCCGCCAAGCGCCCCGTTAATACAATGCCCGACTTATCGTCGAGTGTAACGAGTTTACTTGCATCAATGTTTTCAAACTTAACATTGGCAACTTGGTTTGGCTTCCCTATTGTGTAGGTATCTAACGAAAATTCGCCACCAAACACACTTCCTTTTACATCATTTATAAGCGCGGTATTGTTATTAACTTGCCATTGACCTTCAATCGCTTTAACTACGGCACCCGCTCTAAACTCATTTAAATTAAAGGTAGTTGGTTTTACATTAAGCTTACCTGAATTATATTCCCCGCTAAATACACTGTTTAAATCACTCGCAAGGTAATCATTATACAGTGCACTTGTATGACTAATCCCCATATTGAACGATGCATTTTGTAAGTTTACATCGCCACTAATATAGCCATTAAATTCGCCCTCTGTTAGTTGTGCAAGTGGCTCAAATTGCCTAATAAGCGCATTTAACAGCAGCGTACTTTGTTCAGGAATAATGACTTCAAACGGATGAGCTTGCGACGACATATGATGATTTACAACTAACTCAACATCGTTTATAAATGCGTGATGCGTGGCTTTTAGTGCACGGCTTTGCAAGCCCGTAGACTCTACTTTTATATTATTAAGTTTTATGTCGGGGCTATTAACAGCCTTTATATTCGTTTTTGCTGTTAGATCAGCAAATAACTCACCTACGCCTAAATTAGCATTTGCTGTTAATTTGTTACTTATATCTGTGACTTTAAATTCTTTATATTCTGCGCTTTTTAATTGCTGCGTTAACGCTACCTCTGCGTTTAACTGTTTATCCATTTTTGCTGTTAAATCACCTTGATATTGCACTGTACTTATATCAAACGCATCTACACTATTAAGCGTTAATTTAGCATTTATAAGCCCAATTGGTTTTGAGTCTATAAACTCACTTATATTAAAGTGACCACTAAGGCTAAGCCCATTCGCTGTTGCAGGTGCAAACTCAGGCAAGTCTTCAAGCATAACGGCGTAGTCGCCTTTAATCACAGCGCCAGATAACTGAGCATTAACGCTAATATTATTTATATCGGGTGTATTTATTTGAGCTGATAAATTTGTCTGTAAGTACTCAAGTGGAGATGTAATATTTAGTGTTGTATCTGTTATTAAAAAATCGAATAGCTTATCGCCTTCACTCACCAAATTAATTACAGGTACACTGAGTTCACTACCCTCTAAGCGAATTGATTGAGGGAGTTTAAGTTGCCAATTTAAAGGAACTTGTTTGCTAAAAAAGCCTGCATATTCACTCGGTGGAATTAACTCAGTACAGCTTGGTGTTAGATTAATTTTGTTATTAAGCAAATCGGTATTAAACATTAACGCTTGGCTATTTAAATTAAAATGAGTCGCCAATTTACCAGTGGTTAATACGTTAATCTGGCACTGCTGATTTGTATGAGAAAACTCATACGTGTGAGCAAACTGGGAGCTAATATCGCCATTTAATTCAAGCTCTATACCGTCAAAGCTAAACGCTTGCTGGGTATTAAAATTAGCATCTGCAATTAATGTATTTTTAGTGTTTATAGCTTGCTTTAAAAGAGTGTCATCAATTTCAAACTGACCACTTA
Organism: Pseudoalteromonas sp. APC 3691; assembly: GCF_030408135.1. NCBI lineage: Bacteria > Pseudomonadati > Pseudomonadota > Gammaproteobacteria > Alteromonadales > Pseudoalteromonadaceae > Pseudoalteromonas > Pseudoalteromonas sp. APC 3691. The sequence goes on from NZ_JASDCB010000055.1 coordinate 20,735, forward strand.
CTTTATTAGCAGTCAAAATTGCACTCGCGTTTATATCACCCGTAACATTAAATTTATTTAGTGTGGGTTCTAATATGCTTATTTTAAGTGGCTTATTGAGCTCATCACTTTTTACTACAAGCTGTTTAATATTGATTAATGGGCGGTTTAAGGGAAGTGCTAAATCGAGATTTTTAGCAAGTTGATTAGCATTATCACTTTTAGGGAGTGAATTAACTGTTAGCACTGCATTTTCAATATCTACACGCTTTGTATTTGCAGTAATACCAGTAAGTTGTAATTGTTGATTTTGATAATTTACACACACTTTATCAGCATGAATATTTAGTTCAGACGTAATTGAAAAATCGAGACAACTTAACGTAATGCCTGCTTTTTTAAGCTCAGGCGCTATAGCCCACTGTAATAACGGCAAGCGAAACACATAACTAAGCAGCAAGGTACTTAGCAATAAAACACCAACAATTAAACCAACTCGCTTAAACATACTATCCTTAAATGCTTTGTGCTTTTAGCTAAAACTATACTAATCAAAAAAGGCTGCACAATGCAGCCTTTTTTATTTTACAGTAAGATTATGAATCTAACTTGTATAAACGCAAATGTAATTAACCTACATTTTTACGTGCGTTACGGAACATACGCATCCACGGGCTATCCTCGATCCACTCATCAGGATGCCAAGAGTTGGCAACGCTTCTGAATACACGTTCTGGATGCGGCATCATTACAGTGGCGCGACCATCAGTTGACGTAATACCTGTAATACCTTCTGGAGAACCATTAGGGTTAGCTGGGTACTGCGTAGTAGGGTTACCGTAGTTATCTACAAACTTAACCGCTACAGTGCCGCTATTAAGCGCCGCTTTAGTGGCTGCATCGTTTGCAAACTCAGCATGACCTTCACCATGAGAAACCGCTATAGGCATACGCGAGCCAGCCATTCCATCAAAGAACACAGACGGATTCTCTTGTATTTCTACTAAACTAAAGCGTGCTTCAAAACGCTCTGATTTATTAGTTACAAAACGCGGCCAATGTTCAGTGCCAGGGATCAGCTCTTTTAACGTTGATAACATTTGGCAACCGTTACACACACCTAAACTAAAGGTATCTTCACGGTGGAAGAAGTTTTGGAACTGATCGCGTGCCATGTCGTTAAACAAAATAGACTTAGCCCAACCTTCACCCGCACCAAGTACGTCACCGTATGAGAAACCACCACATGCCACTAAACCTTTAAATTGTTCTAGTGTTAAACGACCTTCTAAAATGTCGCTCATGTGTACATCAACAGCTGCAAAACCTGCGCGATTAAACGCTGCCGCCATTTCTAAATGAGAGTTAACACCCTGCTCACGTAAAATAGCCATTTGCGGTTTAGCACCGGTTGCAATGTATGGTGCAGCTATATCTTCGTTTAAATCAAAGTTAAGTTTTACGTTTAAGCCTGGATCTTTTGCATCAAATTTAGCATCAAACTCTTGCTTAGCACATTCAGGGTTATCACGGCGTGCTTGCATTTGATACGTTGTTTCAGCCCAAATAGTACGAAGCTCAGTACGCGTATGATTAAGTACCGTATTTTCGCCACGGTTAAATATAATCGTATCGTCACTGTTAAGCGTGCCAATGTTGTGGCTAATTGCTGCTATAGCATGTTGTTCAAACACCGCATTTACTGCATCTAAATCAGCATTTGCTACTTGGATTACGGCACCTAGCTCTTCGTTATAAAGTGCTTCAATGTCAGAGCCTGTTAAACCAGCTAAATCAACCGTTACACCGGTATGACCCGTAAACGCCATTTCAGCAACCGTGGTAAATAAACCACCGTCTGAGCGGTCATGATAAGCAAGTAACTTATTATCAGCTACAAGCGCTTGCATTGCGTTATAAAAGCCTTTTAATAACTCAGGGCTATCAACATCAGGTGTTACATCACCTAATTGCTTATAAACTTGCGCAAGGCTTGATGCACCCATGCGGTTTTTACCCGCACCTAAATCAACTAATATAAGCGATGTATCGCCTTTATCTGTGCGCAGTTGTGGAGTGACTGTTTTACGTACGTCGTCAACACGACCAAACGCAGTTATAACCAGTGAAAGCGGCGATGTTACTGACTTCTCTTGTGAGTCACCTTCATCTTTCCATGTCGTTTTCATTGACATAGAATCTTTACCCACTGGAATCGTTAAACCAAGCGCAGGACAAAGCTCTTCGCCTACGGCTTTAACAGCTTCATATAAACCAGCATCTTCACCTGGGTGACCCGCTGCTGCCATCCAGTTAGCCGATAACTTAATGTTTTCAAGGCTACCGATGTTTGCACAGGCAATATTAGTTAACGACTCAGCTACAGCTAAACGAGCAGATGCACCGTAATTGAGTAATGCTGCAGGAGTACGCTCACCGAGTGACATAGCTTCACCGTGGTAAGTATCATACGTTGCTGCAGTTACTGCACAGTTAGCAACAGGTACTTGCCAAGGACCGACCATTTGATCGCGCGCGACTAAACCCGTAACTGAGCGATCGCCGATTGTGATTAGGAATGTTTTTTCTGCAATGGCTGGTAAACGCATTAAGCGCTGCGCTGCATCTGCTGCATTTATTAATGTAGTATCAAGCGCTTTACCAACAACTTGCTTTGACGTTACATCGCGGTGCATTTTAGGTGCTTTACCTAATAATACGTCCAGCGGTAAATCAACAGGGTTATTTTCAAAGTGGCTGTCTGACACCGTTAAGTGAGGTTCAGCGGTTGCTTCACCAATAACAGCGTACTGGGCACGTTCACGCTTACAAATAGCTTCAAAGCGGTCAAAGTCCTCTATGCCAACAGCGAGTACATAACGTTCTTGTGATTCATTGCACCAAATTTCGTGTGGTGCCATGCCTGGCTCATCGTTAGGAATGCTACGTAATTGGAACTTACCACCACGTCCGCCATCATTAACAAGCTCAGGAAACGCATTTGATAAACCGCCAGCACCTACATCGTGGATGAATGCAATTGGGTTTTCATCACCTAGCTGCCAACATTTATCGATAACTTCTTGGCAACGACGTTCCATTTCTGGGTTTTCGCGTTGTACTGAAGCAAAATCTAAATCTTCGTTTGATTGACCTGAAGCCATGCTTGATGCAGCACCACCGCCTAAACCAATGTTCATTGCAGGTCCACCTAGCGCAATTAATTTAGCGCCAACAGGAATATCGCCTTTTTGAACATGATCAGAGCGAATATTACCTAAACCTCCAGCAAGCATAATGGGTTTATGGTAACCACGTACTTCTTCGCCATTATGGCTTGTTACTTTTTCTTCGTAAGTACGGAAGTAGCCTAATAAGTTAGGACGACCAAACTCATTATTAAATGCAGCGCCACCTAGTGGACCCTCTGTCATTATATCAAGCGCGTTAACAATACGACTCGGCTTACCAAAATCGCTTTCCCATGGTTGCTCGTAATCTGGAATACGTAAGTTTGATACAGTAAAGCCAACTAAACCTGCTTTTGGCTTAGAGCCACGACCAGTTGCGCCTTCATCGCGAATTTCACCACCAGAGCCTGTAGCCGCACCAGAGAATGGCGCAATAGCTGTTGGGTGGTTATGCGTTTCAACTTTCATTAGTATTTCAATGTCTTCTTGATGATACGCATATTCACCTTGCGCATTTGGGAAGAAGCGACCCGCTTTTGAGCCTTTCATTACTGCCGCGTTATCTTTATACGCCGACAATACATTTTCAGGATTTAACTCAAAAGTATTTTTAATCATTTTAAACAGCGATTTTGGCTGCTCTTTTCCATCGATTGTCCAGTCAGCATTAAATATTTTATGGCGACAATGCTCTGAGTTTGCTTGTGCAAACATAAACAATTCGATGTCGTTAGGGTTACGTCCTAACTTTATAAAGTTTTCTACCAAGTAATCTATTTCGTCATCAGCAAGGGCAAAACCTTGCTCAACATTAGCTATTGCTAATGCTTCGCGTCCGCCGCCTAAAATATCAACAGACGACATTTGGCGCGGTGCATCACTACGAAACAGTTGTGCCGCATCATCAAGCTCACTATGCGTGGCTTCGGTCATACGGTCATGCAATAACGCAATTATTTGTGCAAGTTGTTCTGCGTTTAAGTCACCTTCAACATAATAAGCAATACCGCGTTCAACACGGTGAACCTGTTTTAAACCACAGTTATGGGCAATATCGGTTGCTTTAGATGCCCAAGGTGAAATGGTACCTGGGCGAGGTGTAACAAGTACAAGTTTGCCAGCTGGGGTATGCTCAGCAATAGTTGGACCGTAAGTTAATAGTTTTTCAAGCTTGGTTTGCTCGGAGCTACTCAACGGCGATATTAAATCGGCAAAGTGAGCATACTCGGCGTATACGTTAGTGACTGGAAGTTGCGATTGTTGGCAACGCGCTAAAATTTTATTAACTCTGAACTCTGACAGTGCTGGTGCACCACGAAGGATCAACATAGGTAATTTCATCCGGGGTTAGGGATTGAACGATATTTTAGGCACGCATTATAGTCCAATTAGCATTCAGATTTAACTCAAAATTACGCTTTTCATAAAATTAACTTTTTAGCTTTATTTATAGCCTCTTTTGGTTAATAAAATAAAAGGTAAAGTGACGCGATGGCTTAGTTTTGCTATAACGGTGACTGGCGAGCTTAAGGGGCACTCAATGTTCAAAGAAAAACTAATAATAATCATTACTTTAGTTATGCTGTTATGTGCATGCGATATGCAAGAGCAGCCAACTCAACTCGCCCAAATAAAAGAACACAATAAAATACGTGTGGGTACCCTTGCCAGTGCTAGTAATTATTATCAAGCCGTTCAAGGTGAGCAAGGCTTTGAATATGAGTTATCTCAAGCCTTCGCTGAATATTTAGGTGTAGAGCTTGAAATAGTCCCTTTCTTTAACTTATCTGACATGTTTGAACGCCTTGAAAGCGGTGATTTAGATTTGATAGCATCAGGACTTACCTATAATAAAACCCGTGCAGAGCAATACCGTTACGGACCAACTTACAGAACAATCAGCCAAAAGTTAGTTTATAAACAAGGGCGCGTTCGCCCTCGAGAGTTTGACGATTTAGATGGCAACTTTACGGTTATAGCTAAAAGTAGCCACTCGCTTACTCTACAAAAAATGAAGAAGAACAATCCAGATCTAACTTGGATAGAAAGCGAAGAGTTTGATGAAGAAGAACTACTTCAAGCAGTTATTGATGGCGAGATAGATTACACACTCGCTGATACGCATACGCTATCGCTGTTTCGCCGTTATCACCCAAATTTAAGCATTGGTTTTTCAGTTAGCCATAACGACCCGATTGCATGGATACTTAATAAATCTAAAGACGACTCTTTATATGCGTTGTTGGTGCCATTTTTTGGTGACGTTAAGCAAAGTAACCAGCTCTATGTACTTGAAGAAAAATACTTTGGTCACGTACGCCAATTTAACTATGTAAATACCCTTGCTTATATCGAAGCAATTAAAGAAACCTTACCAACATACCAGCCATGGTTTGAACAATATGCAGGTAGCCTTGACTGGCGATTATTAGCGGCACTAAGCTATCAAGAATCTATGTGGAATCCTCGCGCTAAATCACCAACAGGAGTGCGCGGCATCATGATGCTAACTCGCAGTACAGCCAAACAAGTAGGTGTTACTAACCGGTTAGAACCAGAGCAAAACATTCGTGGTGGCGCTAAATACTTAAGCAAGCTTATTAAACGTATTCCTGACCGTATCCCGCAACCCGACCGCACATGGCTTGCTTTGGCCGGATACAATGTAGGTTGGGGGCACGTTAACGACGCACGTATAATTACCGAACAGCAAGGCGCAAGCCCTGATAAGTGGGCTGATGTAAAAAAACGCCTACCGCTATTAATTAAAAAGCGCTATTACCGTAAAACTCGCTACGGTTATGCCCGAGGCGATGTAGCTGTTAAATATGTTGATAATATTCGTCGCTATTACGATGCACTTGTTTGGCTAGATGAAAATGATGCTATTGCTGCAGAGCCTGAGCCAGAAACAATTACAGAGCTGAGCACTGATACTGAGCTAAAGAAAAACGAAGAAAGTGAAGTAAAAAGTAAGGCAGATGAAGCTCAAACAGAAAAACAACAACCTATAATCGAACCCGAACAGTCGAGTGAAAACAATGGCTAAGATTAATATAAGTACCCGTTTATTGAGCATGTCAGTAAGCAAAATTTAAGTAAATTAAATATCTGTTTACTTGTCACCAAATGATCACTAATGTGTGTTAATTGTATATCATTATTTTATAAGATATACCCGCGCCTTTCTCACTCTTGCATTAGGAGAAAACATGCTAAAACGTAGACGCACACAAAGATTAAAACGCAATGTCATTTACTCAACGGCCACACGTCGTCGTGTTATGTTGCGAAAACTACACAAAAAAATCATCTGGCGTCGCCGAATGTTTGCTATGCAGCAAATGGCTGAATCAGAAATAGAGCCAATCGCTAGTTAACTTTAGTTAGGCTTATTTATTTGATCATCACGAGCAGCTTTCTTAGCTGCTTTAATTTGCGCTCTTCTACGTTTAAAAAAATTCGAAATAGTATCCCCGCACTGCTGTGCCAAAACACCACCGCACACCTCAACTTGATGATTTAACTTAGGCTCTTGTAATAAATTCATAATTGAACCCGCAGACCCTGTTTTCGCATCGACTGCTCCAAACACTAAACGCTTTATTCTGCTATGCACTAACAATCCCGCACACATAGAACAAGGCTCTAACGTTACGTATAGGGTGCAATCAATTAAGCGGTAATTGTTAAGGACTTTTCCAGCTTCTCGCACTGCAATCATTTCGGCATGGGCAGATGGGTCATTATCCGTTATTGAGCGGTTATACCCGACTGAAACTAGCTGGTTATCTTTGACTACAATTGCTCCAACCGGAATTTCATCAAGCAGCTCTGCTTGCTTTGCATACAAAAGCGCTTGTTCCATCCAGTAGGAATCATCAAATGGTTCGTTCATTATTTCTACTTAAATAACCTTTTATGCTGTAATTATACCTAGTTAGCACTCTAAAGTGCGCCATTCATTACTTTATCCCAAAAATAAAACAATATTTACCCGTTTGTAATGGCTCACTCGTGCTGATTTACGCTATAATCTCACGCTTTTTTTATTTAGCTCACAACACGGGTAGCAAATGAAATTTCCTGGACGCCGCAGGCATAAACATTATTTTCCAGTGGAAGCCAAAGATCCACTTACCAATCAACTTAACGCAACAGAGCGATTACAACGTAGTTATATTACGGGTATCGATCAGATCGTTGTTGATATAGAGGCAAAAGTTGATCAAGCTTTCCTTGACGAATTTCAACTACGTAGAGGGATGTCGCAAGTTATTGATAGCGATACAACAAACGCCTTATACGATCGTTTAAAATTAAACAATATGGTTGATTTTGAGTTTGCCGGTGGAACCATTGGTAACACTATGCACAACTACTCTGTACTTGCAGATGATCGCTCAGTTTTATTAGGCGTAATGAGCGAAAATATAAAAATAGGTAGCTACGCTTACCGTTTTTTATGTAATACCTCAAGCCGTGTAGACTTAAACTACCTTCAACCAGTTGATGGGCCTGTAGGCCGTTGTTTTACATTAATTGATGAAACCGGTGAGCGTACTTTTGCTATAAGTGCTGGCCTAATGAATCACTTACGTCCTGAATCTATCGATAAAGACCTTATTGAGAATTCATCAGCGTTAGTGATTAGTGCCTATCTTATGCGTACTCAAGGTAGCGAAACAATGACTGAAGCCACTATGCAAGCGGTAAAATACGCTAATGACGCAGGTGTGCCAGTTGTGCTTACACTCGGTACTAAGTTCTTAATTGAACAAGACCCTACTTGGTGGGCAAACTTTGTTGAAAAGCATGTTGATATTCTTGCTATGAACGAAGAAGAAGGTTTAGCTATTACAGGTTTTGAAGATCCTCTTCTAGCTGCTGATAAAGCACTTGATTGGGTAGACTTAGTTATTTGTACCGCTGGCGAAAAAGGCTTATTTATGGCCGGCTACGTAGACGAAAGCTTAAAGCGTGAAACCGAATACCCGTTACTACCAGGCGCCATACCTGATTTTAACCGTTACGAATTCTCACGAGCTATGCGTAAAGATGAGTGCGATGAACCTATCAGAGCATATAGTCATACGGCCCCATTTATGGGGGGACCTGATTCAATCAAAAACACCAATGGTGCAGGTGATTGCGCACTTGCGGCTGTACTACATGATTTGTCAGCGAATGTTTACCATAAGCTTAATGTGGCAAACTCAGCTAAACATCAGCAACAAGCTATTACTTACTCGTCACTATCGCAAATTAGTAAATATGCTAACCGAGCGAGCTATGAAGTATTAGTTCAGCACTCTCCGCGTTTATCTCGTGGTTTACCTGAACGTGAAGATTGTTTAGAACAAGTTTATTGGGAACAATAAATAACGGTGGGAGCAATTATTGCTCCCTATCGATTTCCTAAAAAATAGAAATATCGAGCTTTTTAGATAGCAGTTCCAACGCTGCAATTCCTGCAACCGAATTACCAAACGAATTAAGCCCCGGAGAATAAACAGCTACAGTAAACTTATTTGGTAACACAGCTAAAATAGTTCCTGACACTCCCGACTTACCTGGCATGCCCACTCTGTAACCAAAATCACCCGCAGCATCATATAAACCACTCGTGAATAAAAGCGAATTAAGCTGTTTATTCTGACGACTACTTAAAACACGATTCCCCGATCGATTATCAACACCTTTATTAGCTAAAAAATTATAAGCTTTTGCTAATTCAATACAGTTAAGCTCAATAGAACAAAAGTTAAAGTAAGCCCACAAAACATCATCTACTTCGTTTTCAAAATTACCAAACGACTTCATTAAATGCGCCATCGCAGCATTTCGGTGCCTGAACTCATACTCTGAGTTAGCGACTTTTTTATCAATTACTATGCCTCTATTACCAGCTAATAATCTGAAGGTTTCGAGCATAGAATGCATTGGCGCAGATAAGCGGCTGTATAATGCATCACACGTTACAATTGCGCCTGCATTGATGAATGGGTTACGAGGTATTCCCTTTTCAAACTCAAGCTGTGTAAGCGAGTTAAAGGCTGTACCTGAGGGTTCCTTTCCGACTCTATGCCAAAGTTCATCACCATAACGCTGTAGTGCCATAGTAAGTGTCATAACTTTAGAAACTGATTGAATAGTGAAGCGTTGAGAACAATCCCCCGCACATACAGTTTCACCATCAGTTGTATAAATAGCGATAGAAAATTGTTCAGGATCAACCTCGGCAAGCGCCGGTATATAATCAGCTACTTTCCCTTGTGATAATAAAGGACGTACTTCATGTGCTATTTCATCAAGCACCTTTTGGTAATCAGCTGTAGGCAATCTAGACCTCTATATCGTCATTCATAAAAATTGGATTTTAACACGCGCTATTAAGTGCACCTAGTTTTGTTGTCGAATTTAACGGTAAGATTTTACTAAATTTAAATAGAAAAAAACGTCACATTACTGTGTCTGGTTTCTCTTAATTAAATCCTGGTAATGTCATGGTGCCCACTGCGTGGAGAGTCACAGTGCAAATGCTATGCACTCATTGTCGAGCGGAGATTTTCATGATTTTAGCGTCGGGAGTCGCTACGCCCGACCTACATGATGGGCGTTGCTGTGAGTGTGTGTTAATTGCACGTTTTCACTTTTCTGCAGACATAAAAAAGCCCGAATCTTAAATTCGAGCGCTCTACAATGTGAAGTCGGTGCGCTACGCAGTAGGATGTCGTAGTGCCCACATCGGTAGAGAGTCACAGTGAAATACTACACTATTATTAATCGTATCGTCTCTTAGTATGCAGAGTTTTACTAATTTCAAAAAGCAAAAAACCCGTCACATTGCTGTAACGGGTTTCTCTTAATTAAATCCTGGTAATGTCGTATTGCCCACAGCGGTAGAGAGTCACATAGCAAATGCTACACTATTATTAACCGTGTATTCTCTAAGTGCGCAATGTTTTACTAATTTAAAATAGCAAAAAACCCGTCACATTGCTGTAACGGGTTTCTCTTAATTAAATCCTGGTAATGTCCTACTTTCACATAGCAAATGCTACACTATCATCGGCGCTGTTTCGTTTCACTACTGAGTTCGGCATGGAATCAGGTGGGTCCAAAACGCTATTGTCACCAAGAAAATTCTTTTCAATTTTCTTATTTTTAATTATTAAGATTAAAGTCCTTCGACTGAATTTGAAGCCTGGTAATGTCCTACTTTCACATAGCAAATGCTACACTATCATCGGCGCTGTTTCGTTTCACTACTGAGTTCGGCATGGAATCAGGTGGGTCCAAAACGCTATTGTCACCAAGCAAA